>DASRRN010000419.1:0-8244 GCA_035695685.1 Acidobacteriaceae bacterium
CGAATGCCGTGATGCCCACAACTCTCGCGATCGCCGTGAGCGGCGGCCTGCTGAACGTTAGCATTCCCGCCGCGTCCGTCACTAAGCTTGATATTGTTCTCCGATGAACGAATCCTGGACGATTGAGCCAGGAAATGAAGACGAGATGAATAGACAGCATACCTATTGCCAGCAATTCTAAGTGATACGTATCCTGTCTCCTTATCTCCCCTCCGGGGAATGGGGAACACAACCAGCCATTGATCAGGCGTCTGACAAGGCCGCCATCCACCCCTTCCATGTGAATGTACTGCCGTTTTCTTGCTGTAGGCAACCCGCTGTATATGAGGCGCATCACAAGCAAGCTGCCGTTCTCTCTCCTCCTTGTTAGGTCGTTGAACGGCGCCTTGTTTCAATCCCTGCTGCCTCGAAGTTCTCGGAGGCGTTGCATGAGCTTGTTTTCTCGAGTTCTCTCAGCTTGTGTCGTTTTCTCTTGCCTAGTGTTATCCAGTGCACTCGCGCTGCAAGGGTCTTCTGTGCCCGGTAGCCTCAACGGGCCCGTCACCGACGCGAGCGCTGCCCTCATGTCAGGCGGAACTATAACCGTGACTGCCTCCCAGGGTTCGCTTGGCAGGTATGGCATAGACGACCTGGTCCCAGCTTTCTACCACGCCAGTGCGGAGGCCCCTGGGTTTAAGAAGCTCGAGTCAAAAAGCAACGAGGTCGTAGTTAAAGTTTCCTTTATCCCTGCTGTCTCGCAGAAAATCGCCGCTCCGGCTGTTTCTTTCCACTGTAGCCGGCCCTATCGCAGATTACCGAGCCAACCCATTGAGGAAGGAAATTATGAAAACACTTTGGCGTAACCTTATCGGCGTCCTCGCCATTATGGTATTGTCCGGCGCAGTCGCATCAGCGCAGGTCGAGAGCGGGCAGATTGCCGGCACTGTATTAGACCAGTCCGGCGCAGTCATCACGGGCGCAATTGTGACTGTCAAGAACGTGGCCACAGGTGCTGAGCGTTCAACGCTGACGTCTACGACCGGCGCTTATCTGGTGAGCGGGCTAGAGCCGGCTTCCTATCAAATCACAATAAGTTCCGGCAACTTCAAGCCATTCACCGGCAACGCTGAGGTGACGGTTGGCGGCCATACGACGGTTGACGCCATGCTCTCCGTCAGCTCCCAAACCACCGAAGTACAAGTGGTCGGTGAGGGTGGCGTTGCTGTGAATACTCAATCCCAGGAACTCTCTCAGGTCGTCGACACGCTGCAGCTGTCACATTTGCCCAGCCTTACCCGCAATCCCTACGACTTTGTTGCATTGTCCGGCAATGTGAGTGCCGGGGACAACACCACTGGCGGTATCTCCGCTAGCGGCGGCAACAGCGGCCAGAATGTGTCGAACCAGGGTGTCGGCGTCTCCATCAATGGGCAGCGCGAAGCGGGCACGGAAATTTTATTGGACGGCGCAGAGAATGTAGCCGTCTTTAGTCTCAACATCGGCAACATTACTCCCATCGATTCAGTGCAGGAATACAGCGTCATTACCAACAACTTTTCGGCGGAGTATGGGCGCGCCTCGGGCGGAGTCGTCAATCTAACCACCAAGTCGGGCACCAATCAGATCCACGGCTCCGCCTGGGAATTCAACCGTCTTTCAGCCTACACGGCTAACACCTACGCCAATGACGCGGCAAATCGAGCTGCCGGTATGATTGTGGATCCCAAAGGGGAGTACACCCGGAATGTGTTTGGCTTTGCCGCCGGCGGACCAATCATCAAGAATAAGCTGTTCATTTTTGAGAGCACGGAGTGGACGCGAGTTCGCAGTTCGGCCTCGGAAACCCAGGAGGTCCTCGACCCGGCATTCATCAGCATGCTCCCGGTAAATACGCAGTCCTACTTCAAAACCTACGGTAGTGGCGCGGCTCCCGCTTCCGGCAGCGTTACTACCGCGGGGCAGTTATTGGCAAACGGCCTAACTGTCGGCCCGGTCAACGGGACGACTCCGGTTCCCAGTGGGACTCCCGTGTTCGATGTGGTTAACTTCAAGGTGCCGTTCGATGCCGGCGGCGATGTTCCCCAGAACACTTACAGCCTTGTCGGGCGCATTGACTTTAATCTGAGCGATAAAACTACGATGTATGGCCGGGTTGCCAGGCAGAACCTTGATGAGTTCCAGGGCTCCGACACTTACAGCGCGTACCCCCAATATGATACCGGCACGACTGTCGTGAACTCCAGCTATCTATTTTCGTTGAACCACGTATTCAATCCTAGTTTGTTAAATAGCGCCAAGATCAGCTACACCCGCTTCAACAACAACACCTCTTTCGACACTGCGCTCACTTACACACCGAGTCTGATGATCGTTCCACCGACTGATCCGGTCACGGGCGGCAATATCCAACTGCCAGGGCTGCAAAATTCCGGCCAACCCGGCTCCGGTGGTCTGCCGGCTGGCGGTCCCCAAAACACCATCCAGCCTCAGGATGATTTGAGCTGGACCAAGGGTAGGCACGCCATGCGCTTTGGAGGCGGGCTTACCTATATACAGCTGAACTATGCGTATGGCGCCTACGCTCAGGCTGTAGAACAGTTAGGTGCCAACTTACAGGACAGCTTTAACAGTTTGGCGAACACGGCGGGAAATGCAAACGGAAGTCAGCTCATCGCTTTCCAAACCAGGGTCAATCCGCAGGGCAAGCTCCCCTGCAGCGTCGATATTTACGGTAATTTGCAGCCGAGCTCCTCTTGCGCCATAGTTCCGCCGCTGCAATCGGCTAACTACGCGCGTAGCTACCGTTACAAAGACTGGGCTACTTACGCTCAGGATAGCTTCCACGTACTTCCACGGCTTACCCTGAATTTTGGTTTGCGCTACGAGCATTACGGAGTGCAACACAACAACAAGCCTCAATTGGACTCCAATTTCTACTTTGGTCCAGGCTCAGCCCTTGAGGAGCAAACGCGAACTGGCAGTGTCCAGATCGCCAATCAGAGTTCGATCGGTCAGTTCTGGGCTCCGAGGTGGGGCACGCTCGCGCCGCGCATTGGCTTCGCTTATGATCTCTTCGGCAACGGTACGACCAGTATTCGCGGCGGTTATGGCATCAGCTATGAACGCAATTTTGGCAATGTAACCTACAATGCCAGCTTTAATCCGCCGGCGAGCGCCGTGTTGAGTTCCGTCTGCTCCCCCGCTGATCCCAATTGCGGGACCTTGGTCACCAATAACGATCTTGGCCCACTCAGTCTTCCTGGTCCTGCAAGCTACCTCCCTCCCGCCGAGCTGCGCATGCCGAACCCCAATATCCAAGTGGCACAGACCCAGTTCTGGAGTTTGTCGGTGCAACGGTCAGTGGCGCGGAACACGGTTGTAGAGGCATCTTATAGCGGCGCGAAGGGCACTCACCTCTACGATCTCGAAAACATCAACCAGGCTGGCGCGGGCCAAGTCTATCTTGGCGATCCCTTGGTCACAGGTCCGTTATGTGCCAACAGCGGCTATGTAAACTCTGAAACCGGAGTACCTACTTGCCTTACGCGGCCCAACAGCCAATACACCAACATCAATATGCGTGGCAGTTTCGCTAGCAGCAGCTACAACGCTCTTAACCTCAAGTTCCAGACTCAAGACTTCCGCCATACAGGCCTTAGTCTGATTACAAATTACACCTGGTCGCACTCGATGGATGATTTGAGTTCTACTTTCGGCTCAGACACGCAGGGCGGCTCTAGTTACATCGGATCTCTTGGATATACCGATCTCCTCAATCCGGGGCTCGATTGGGGAAGCTCCGACTTCAATGTAGGGAATCGCGTCGTAGTTTCCCCGATCTGGGAAACGCCCTGGTTGAAGGCAGAAAAGGGCTTGGTTGGCCGAGCGTTGGGCGGCTGGACGGTTTCGGGCATCTTTACCGCGCGTACCGGCACTCCATTCTCCATATTTGACGAAAGCAACGTCGAAACCTTCTATACGATTCCACGCCTGTCGCCGGCCACTCCGATCACCCAGAAGAAGGTCGCCTCTTCGCCGCAAGCAGTGGGTCCAAACAACTTTGTTGGCCTCACTCTTCCTCTCCCGGCCAGCTTTGCGTCCCTTAACCCGCAGTTGGGCATCTCAGATTTTGGGCCGTTCCCTGGCAACATGACTCGGCGCAATACATTTACGGGTCCCGGGGCCTGGAATACTGATGTGGCCGTCAGCAAGAGATTCGCTATCACTGAGCGATTCGGTCTGGAGTTCCGCGCGGAGGGATTTGACGTTTTCAACCACCACAACTTCTACGCAAATGAGACCAATCTGACCTATTCTGGTTCGCTGGCAAACCCAGTGACCACCCCACTAACGGTCGGCATGCTAAAGGGTGGTCTCGGTTCGATCGCCCTTGGGGGCAACCACGACGAGCGCCGCTTTGGCCAGTTCGCGCTGAGGGCAACCTTCTAGCGCGGGGACGAATGCTTCGATCATCTTCGGCCCTGAGCGGGGACAGGACGGAGTAACCCCCTTTGTGATCAACGCATCCACACCCAAGCATACCGTGTCGGTTACAGGGATGTTCACCACTCTTATGTAACCGTAATCATCACGTAACCGTTCCATCCAAAGTTTCGCCCACAAAACCTGTCCACGAAACCTGGTGGGGGGCAGTGGAAGATGCGTGGGTTGATCGAGCGGGCCGACAGCGTGAAGTTGGTTGCAGCGGGCGCGTGAACTAAAGAGGGACAGGCGGGGTAGCCCCCAATCGCGGATATGGTGGTTAATGTCCCTCTTTGGTCTCTCTTTGGTCTTGCATGAGACTCACGTGCTGAAGGCTGTTGATGCGGGCTCGACGTTCTCAATGACATTCTGCAATATCGTTACGTTAAGCTTGCCACTTCAGCCCACGTTGGGCGCTCCTGATAAGCCGCGTAGAAGATATGCGTTACCTGCGTCCGCGACCTCAACGTTCGGCTGTCCGCTTCACCAAGGAGATCAACGGTCAGATGTTGAATACGCTGGTTGCGCGATTGTCGGCGTGAAACACCAATCACCTCCCAATCGCCAAGTTGCAGTAGACGATCTGCGAGATTGTGTCCAATCATTCCCTGCGCCGAAATCTTTGAAAGATTCAAAACACAGCGAATCATTCAGTAAAGTTATCGCAAGTCGCTAACCGGCGTCGGAAGGTCCAAACCAGGTGGCAAGCGCATCAACCAGGCCTGCGTGCGCGCCGTCTCCGATCCAGGCCACATAGCCGTCAGGCCGAACCAGAACGGCAGTAGGAGCCTTGACCACACCAACCGCTGGGAGTTCCCATGTGCCCTCATATCTGGCTTCAATCAACGGGATGCGATCTGCCCAGAGAGCAGGGTCGAAGTTGGTTGGATCTCCGAAGTTTAGCAAGATCGGCCGCGCCTTGTGCAGTAGGGTGAAAACTCGCATGGGACCACTGGGTGTCATCAGGTCGAGATCCGGCATGCGGCGCCCGAGCAGCGGGTGTCCCTCGCCAAAGTCATAGTGAATGCCCAAACCTGACATCTCCACGGCCCATTGCTTGCGGGGTTCCTGCATCTTGAGGAGTTGGGAGACGACCTCCCATGCGGCCTTGGAGCGGTCGTCCCGGCGCGTGAGTGTCACGTGTGCCAGCGTGTTTTGCAGCACGCGGGCGGCGACCGGATGACGCTCGGCATGGTAACTGTCCAATAAGCTTTCGTGTGATGTTCCCTTGACTACCTGGGCCAGCTTCCATCCGAGGTTCACGGCATCCTGAACACCGAGGTTGAGGCCTTGTCCTCCTGCCGGGTAATGCACATGCGCGGCATCGCCCGCCACCAGGACTCGTCTGTCGCGATAAGCGGCAGCCTGGCGCGCCGCGTCGGAGAAACGGGTGATCCAGACCGGACTGTGAACTCCGTAGTCTGTTCCGTAGACCCGTATCAGTTCCGCACTGAGGTCACTGAGAGTTGGCTGGCCGGTGCGGCCGGGTTCCAGTTCGGTCACGAGAACTCCCACCAGGCCGGAGTCGTCGAGCTTACTCAAGCAGTGCGGACCGGCGGCGTCATGCCGCATACCCCACACCGGTTCCTCGGCGAGCTCGACCTCGGCGAGCAGGTGGCTGATGGTCGGATCCCACCCAGGAAATGCGATGCCGGCTGTCTTACGGACCACACTGCGGCCGCCGTCGCAACCCACGAGATATTCGGCGCTGAGTAGCTCGCCGTTGGACAGTTCGACGGCGACGCCGGTTTCAGCCTGCACGAAGCCGGCCACCTCAAGCCCACGATAGATCGTTATGCCCAACTCTTCGACCCAGCCACCTAGGATGCGCTCGAAGTGCTTCTGCCACAGAGCAAGTCCGTAGTTGTGGCGCGATGGAAGATCGCTGCCATCCAGCGAGACATGGGCAAACCCTGTGATCTGCATCTTCTTTCCCTCGGCGAGAAATCGATCAACAATCCCGCGCTGATCGAGCACCTCGAGGGTGCGGGCGTGCAGACCGCCCGCGCGCGAGCCAACCAACCTTGCGCTCGTGCGCCGCTCAACAATGGCAACGTCGACGCCCGCCAACGTCAACTCGCTCGCCAACATCATCCCTGTCGGCCCACCTCCCGCAATCACTACCGCGTGCTTGCTCATGGAATCTCTCTCCGCCTCCGTAAGTTCTGGCATCGGCCATAGGATGTAGCCGACTCGGGTGACTTTACGGCACAATCCGGGGCTTGCGGCAAGTCCCCCGACGCGCTATATCATAAGAATGGGAGGGAATGAACGTTTCACGCCCAGCTTTTTAAAACTGCGATCCTCCGCAACTCACGGATATTGACGTAAAAATTCCGCCGATCGAATGGCCCATCAAAACAATGGGACCGTTTATCCCAGCCTGTAGTAAGAGCCGGTGCAACTCAGCAGCGATATGGTCAGCATCACGGGTTCGGCAGCCGCTCGCATCTCGGCACTCATGGGCGGAAATGAATTCGGATCATGCGGGACCGCAAAAATCGCGAGACAGGGAACACGGATATCCGTGTACTTGTGTTGTCCTTCGAGAATCGCTTTTGCCGCCGCTTCAAACGGCGGATGGGTTTGGTTTGGCGGGGGGGTTGGGGGCATCGCCTGCAGATTCTTCAGTTCCTCTCGAAGATCATTTTCAAGTTGCGGGATGTTTGTCAGCAGATCCTGAACCAACTGCTTACGATCGGATACTCCGGCGGAGGGCAGTAACTTATTCGCGACTTGCTTGCTCAACGCTAGAGGACTTTTTGGCAGTAAATCTGGGCGAAGTCCGCTCTCGACTCCTAGATCGGAGCTGTACTTCCCTAGATCACTTTGGCGTGCTGATTGGACCGTTCGTGAGAAGCACTGAATCCACGATGCCGATCTCGACTCGGCGGTTGGCAGCACGCGCCTGTTCGCTGTCGCCTGGAACGCGCGGGTCGGACTTGCCAAAACCCTTGGCGCTCATGATTGTCGGGGAAATTCCGGCTTGCACCAATAAGTCGCGAACGGCTTCGGCGCGACGCTGTGAGAGTTGCAGGTTGTACGTCTGCGTGCCCATGTCATCCGTATATCCGTAGACAGCAACCGTATATCCCTTAAGCGTCATCAGGATCCCGGCGATGCGATTGAGGATGTCGCGGTATTCCGGTTTAACGTTTGCCTTATCAAAGTCGAAGCGAATCGACTTGTTGTCCAGCGTCATCACCAAACCCATCGTGCTACGGTGCGTTTCGGCGATTTGCCCGAGAGCCTGTTGCAGCTGTTGAAGTTCCAACTCTCGCTTTTGCCGATATTCCTCAGCCTGATGTGTGGCTTGATCCGCCTTTTGCTGCTCGGCGGCGGCCTGCTGCCGCGCAAGTTGCGCCTGCGCCTCCGAGTTCGATTGTGCCTGCTTCGCCAAGTCACGCTGTTGAGCGGCTGCCAGCGCGTTAGCAGCTGCTTGCGAAGCCTGCTGAGCCAACGTCTGCGATTGCTCCTGTGCCCGCTCGACCAGCTGGCGGAAGCCCTCCGTCTGCTGGCTGAGCTGCGCCACCTCGCGCTCCAGGCGACGAACTGATCTTAGTGAAACAAACCCAAGAACCAAGCTGAGCGCGATTGCGATCACTCCCAGAGCCAACGCTAACTTCCCTTGAAACTTTGCAGGTGCATCCCCAAGCCCACGCTCGTCCGGTTTCAGCGGGCCGACTGAAGAGTCCGTCATTTGGCAATCTTAGCTTGGAATTCTAGATTGAAGCAAAAAGAGCTAGCTCCCGGATTGTCGCCTATTCGGCAGTCGATCCGGCA
>DASRRN010000420.1:0-14829 GCA_035695685.1 Acidobacteriaceae bacterium
GCAACCCTCAGTGTGGCCACGGGAAATCTGGAGCGCATCGGCCGGCAAAAATTGGCCGCGGCCAATCTGCTCGAACTTTTCCACGCGGGTGCCTGGTCTGACACTTTCGAGCAGCGCGCCGACATCTTCTGCCACGGCATCGAGCAAGTCCGCCGCGCTACCCGTCCCGACGCAGCCATCCTTGCCGTCGGCGACACGCCCGCCGACATCTTAGCCGCCCGCGCGAACCATCTGCCTGTCATGGCCGTTGCTACCGGCACCTACACCTTCGAGCAGTTGCAGAACGAGGAGCCTTCTCTCTGCCTCCACTCCTTCGCCGAACTTCTTTAAGATACCCATTCCACCACTCGCTCGAACTCCTCAGCCCGATGCGTCGACGTATGCTCAGCCAGCATTCTTTCTCGCGCAAGCCGCCCTATCTTTGCGCGCTGCTCGTCGGACATTTCGGTCAGAATCGTCACCATCTCATACTCATCCCTGGGCAGTAGAACCTCCTCACCCGGCGTCAGAAACTCTTCCAGGCCGTCCCACGCATCTGAAATGATCGCCGCGCCGCACGCCGATGCCTCAAATAAGCGCACCGAAGGCGAATAACCCGCGGCCACCATATCGTCTCGCGTCAAATTCAGCGTAAACCGCGATGAAGAGTAGAATGCCGGATGTTCCGCCGGTGAAACATGTATCGTTCGGCCTATGTTCGATCCCCACCCGATTTCTTCCGGATACTGTGGCCCTGCCACCAGGAATCTTCGCTGTGGCAACAGCGCCGCGGCTCCGCCCAGCAGTTGCATCAGCTTTCCCTGCCGGTCCTTAGCATAGGTCCCGAGATAGCTGAGATCGCACCGGAACGCCTCCCGGCACGCTGTCGGCCGATACATCTCCGGGTCCACTGAACAATAGAACGGCACAGCCCACGGCGACCCGTACTGCTCCTCGAGCACTGTCAGCGCCGGACCTCCCGTAAAGCTCAGGTACGCCGCATAGTGCGGAATGAGTCCTGGATCAAGATAGTCAGTGCGGCCATTCTCCCTCAGCCGCGTCATGGTAATTGGCGTATCGATGTCGTAGAACAGCACCGGTCCGCGTCCCATTCCCAGGAGCTCTCTGGTCAGCGCAACCGCGTCGGGAAAGTAGGAGCCGAGCACGATCACATCGGCGTCAGTGCTGGCTTGCACCACTGATTTGGCGTCCGTAATCCAATCACTGTACAGTTGCACCGTGCAGAACTCCGGCTGCGGCAGGTCGCGATTGCTGCGATACCACTCCACATCCTTCTCGATAAATTGCACCGTGTGCCCGCGTCGCTTGAGCGCCTTCGCCAAGGATCGATAAGTCGTGGCGTGTCCGTTGCCCCAGGATGAGGTAATCGTCAACCCGTAGATCACGATTTTCATATGCGCCCGATCATCTCGCCAACCACAACCTCGCGCTTTGCTATTGACCGCACAAACGCAGCTTCCGCCTGCGCCGCCCGCTGAGCATACGTGTGGTCCCGCAGCGCCCTTGCATGGAACGCCGATCCAATCCTCTTTCGCGCCCTAACGTCGTGCCGTCGCAGCGCGTTCACTACACCCTCCGCATCCTTCACCACGACGATCTCCTTCTCCGGTTCGAAGCAGTCGTCTATTCCAGGCCAGTCGTCGCACAACATGCACGCTCCGGTGCCCGCGACCTCGAAGACTCGCGTCGGAGGCGAGAATCCCGAATTAGCCATGGATGCCCGGTTGATGTTCAACACCAAACCCGCGGAGCAGTTCACCCGATTGTGTTTCCCTGTCGGCACATGCCCTATCCATCGCACGTTCTTCGGCATCGCCTTGTCACCCCAGCCCTCGCCGCCCAGCAGAAAGCTCTTCTCCGGAGCCAACTCCGCCGCCCGCAGAAACAACTCTTCCACGCGCGCCTCGCGGTCCGGCAACCTGTTTCCCAGAAATGCGACATCACATTTTAATGAGGGGTCGGGCTCTACACGGTAGTGCGTCTCCGGATCCAACCCGTTGTAGATGTTGTAATAAGCCCTTGCGCCAAACCCGAGGTATCCATCCCGGCTAGCTAGTCCTCCGCCATAGCTCAACACTGCGTCATACTGCGGCACCGCTTGCCTGAAAGGATCGCCCGCATCGCCCCGCATCCGCGCCAGCGTCGCCGGCGAATCTACATCCCAGAAGAACGACGGCTTTTCCGCGCTCATTTCCGCGATTAGCCGCTCCAGCAGCACATCGTCCACGCCGATGCCGCTGTGCTTCACCACCACATCGGCTGCCGCGGCCAGTTTAAGCATCGCGTCCACCTCGACGGTTGGCCGGTACACCACCGACGTTACATACGAGAAGTCATCCGTGTCCCGGTGCTCCTGCCGTCCATATGCATCCGGCTCGGCGAACGTGATCTCATGCCCGCGACGCGCCAGGTACTTGTAACAGCCCCGGTAATATGTAGCCGCCCCGTTCCAGTAAGACGACACAATGCTTGATCCGAAGGCAAAGATTTTCATCCCAGCACCTCTTCACAGATCGCCGTCAGCTCTTCTGCCCGGTGCGCACACGTATGCCGCGCCAGCACTGTCTCAAGCCCGCGCGCCGCCTGCGCCTCAGCCTCCTCCGGGCGCTCCAGCAGTCGGACCATCGTGCGACGCATCTCTTCGCAGTTCGTGGCAAAAACCATGTCTCCCTTGCGAAACAGGCCCTCCACATCATTCCAAGGAGCTGATACTAACGGAATCCCGCCGGCCAGCGCCTCGAACACGCGGATTGTCGGAATCCCCACCATCTCCCGGGCGTACTGCCGCCGTGGCACATGGACTGTCAGTCGTGATTCGGCATATACCGACGGCGCGTTCAGATTTGCGAGATATCCTCCATAACGCACTTTCGCCGCACAAAGCTCCTTCTGCGCTTCCTCCGGATAGCGCACTCCATAAATCGTGAACCGGCGATCCCGCATTGCCGACGCCGGGCGCAGTAGAAACTCACGTATCTCCTCCGACCGTTCGTTATCTCCCCAGTTCCCAATCCACACAACATCTTGCCTTTGCTCCTGCGACTCTTTCGACAGCTCTTCTATTGGCGCTCCGAATTGCAACTCTGCCGGCTTCTTAAATGGCCGAAACACTGTCGTATCCGCCGCCTCATGCAGCGTCCACGCCCGCATCATCCCGAATTGTTCCCGATATATGTTTCGCAGCACCTCTCCAAATGCCACAACCCCATCGAACTGGTCTACCCCGAACAGCTGTATCTGCTCTGGGGATGACGATGCACGATGGTGCGTGTCATGGAAGAGCATTCGGTATCCACTCTTGAGACGCATCGCAAGCAGCGCGTGCGCCAGTTCGGGCGCATTCCACTCATGTACGACAACGATATCGAAGCCCGCCAACGCCTCGCGCAAAGACGTGTCATCTGTAATGGTCGAAGGCTCATATTCCGAAATTTCCAGCTCCGGGTACACTTCCGCGAATTGCTGCAGCGAATTCTGCCCGCAGGGTTCGGACATTAGATTCTCCGCTGACCATCCCCTACGCGGCTCAAAGACAACCACTTCGTGGCCCATCGCCCCAAGGGCGCGCATCAACCCGCGCAGAAAATGTGCGTTTCCATTGTTCCAGTCCGAACGCAACGAGTGAGCAAAATATGCAAGCCGCAACTTACGCAACACAGGCATGCTCCTTGTCAAGCAGACCTGCGTATACCTTGCGATATCCCTTTACCATTTGCTCTCGTGAAAACATGTGCCCCCGCTCTCCCGCTCTCTGCCGATATGACCACAAGAACTTCGGATCTTCGTACAGGCGCTTCAGGACTGCTGAGAGCCCCACTGCGTCACGAAAATAGAGTGCTGCATCCTCCCACACCTCGCGCATCGATGCTATCTCGCGGGCTACAATTGCGCATCCGCACAGGGCCGCTTCGAGGGGCGCCAATCCGAATGGCTCATAGCGCGAAGTGAACACATAGACGGCGCTGCTTGCAAATAGTTGTAAGATTGCCTGGTCAGAGAGAACTCCGAGAGATTCCACTCCTTCCAACGCACCGGCGCGTACTCCATCGCACTCCTGCTCTCCTACCGCCGCTAGAGGCATGGGGGACCGCACCTGTCCCAAGATTGCCACGTCCTTCGCTTCATCCCACACTCGGCCTGCAGTCACCGCTCGCAACCTGCGCTCACCCGCAGCCTGCCCCGCAACCGAACGCCCATTCGGAATCACTAGCTGTTCGGACGGCAACCGAAATCCCTCGGCCAGAGCTCGCATCATCCACGCCGTCGGCGCTGTCACCAGATCCGCCGCGTCCAGCCCACGCTGCACCAGAGCGCAATACCGCGCAAGCCATTCCGAACCCTCCAGCTCCGCACCTCGACAACATCGCGCCCAGCTCAGCACATCACTGTGGGCTGTCACCACGGTTGGAATCCCCAACCGAGCTGCACCAAGGGAGAACTGGTTCGCATGCAGCAACTCCGCCTCAAATTCGCCCAACACCTGCGCCAGCACTGCGGCGGCCTCGCCGAAAGCGCGATTATTCTCCCGCATCCACTCGAGCGGACTATCACAGCTCACGTAGAAAAAAGATTCACCCCAGAGTGCGCGAAGCCGCTTACACTCGATTTGCTGTGCCGCCGAAGGCTCGCGTCCGAAGCTGACCAACGCCACCGCGTCTCCTGCTTCCAGCAGACCAGACGTCAGCTCCTGGGCAAATCGCCACACCCCGCCGACTGTATCGGCGGTCATCAGCACGCGCATTCCAACTCCTCGAGTGATCGCGGGTGCTGTTCCTGGATGTCACTGAAGCCCTTATCGGCAAAGAGCCGCAGATAGAACTCATGCGCCCTCTCCCATGCGGACTCATCCGGCTGCCCCCCAAAGGTCTGCACATACTGCGGGCTGCCCGGAAAGGGGAACATGGGCACCGGCTCGCTCACCCATACACCGTGCGACTTTAAGTCACTCTGGAAACGCGCGACCTCCGCTGGATCATCCTTTGTCGTCTCAATCAAATTCGCCTGCACCCAGGGAATGTACCTTCTTGCGTACAGCAACAGCGTCTTAATGCGTTCCGTCGTGAACCTGCAATTTTTGTTCAGTTCGTCGCGCCCCTCCTCCGTGATCGACTCAATCCCGCATTCAAACGAGACACAGTGGGCCCGCCCCAACAGCTCCAGCATGTCCTCGTCCCACAAATCGATGCGCGTCTGAAAGCCGATCGAAAGCGGCCGCTTCGCTATCTCCTCGAGCAAGACCTTTACCTGCTTGCCCACCCCGAAGATCTCGTCGATGAAGTACACATAGTCCACACCTCGCGCCATCAGGTGATCGATCTCCTTGAGCACCTCGTTCATGTCGCGCTCGCGGAATTTGTTTCGGAAAAGCGTCTTATTGCAGAACGTGCATGAGTATGGGCATCCCCGCGCAAACTCCACCTCGGCACCTAACTTCAGGTGGTCCGCCCCATTGCCCGGAAAGATATGGTGCAGATGCCGGTGCTGCTGGATCGGATAATCCGAGTAATCAAGCATCGGCACCGCTTTCATATCCGTCACGCCCAGGCCTTCGCTTCGGAGAAAGCGGCCGTCGGCGTCGCGCCAGCAACAACCCGCCACCATTTCCCATGGCATGGATGCGAGCTGCGGCAGCGTCTGGTCCGGCTCGCCGCGCAATACCACATCCGCGCCGGTCTTCTCCAGCGTTGCGTGCGGGGTCACCGATCCATGGGGGCCTATGACTACGACCTTCCCACGGCGTCCGAGTGCCGCAATCCAAGCCTTCGGTACTCTCAACTCCGGCTGCGGGCAGCGCCAGAAAAGATACGAGGGTGCGGTCGGGATTACCAGAAAATCCTCGTTGAACTCCTCCAGCCGGCGCCGCACCTCCGCCGGGTTCAGTTCCTCGATATTCGCGTCGATCAGCAATACTTCCTGTCCCGCTGTGCGCAGCATTTCACGTGCCGACAACAGCTCCAGCGGGAGATGCGCCTCCGGACAGCCAAAGTACGTCGATCCTTCGAAGCTCCATCGCGGATTCAATAATGCATATTTCATGCCACCACCTTTTCCAGAACCTTTTCCTTATCGTGCATAGTGGCCGCTGTGCCGCTCTCTCTCCAGAACCCCTCATTTTGCCTGCGAAACTCATAAATCCCGTCGAGGATTTCCTCGAGACTTCGCCTCGGTTTCCAACCGGTATCCGTTTCCAGCTTTCTTGTATCCGCGACATAGAGCGGCTGGTCGCCCGGCCGCACCTCACTGTAATCCAGCTTTAGCGGGCGCTTCAGCTTCCTCTCCACGCGCTTCAGCATCTCGATCACTGATACTGCGCGCTCTAGCCCGCCGCCCAGGTTGTATACCTGCCCACGCGTAAGTCCAGCGGCTCTCCGCGCCGCCAACATCCCATCAATCAGATCCTGCACATGGAGCACGTCGCGGACCTGGTAGCCGTCGCCATAGACTGTGATCGATTGCCCCGCGAGCACCGAATAGAGAAAGTGCGCCACCCATCCTTGGTCCTCATTGCCGAACTGCCGCGGCCCGGCAATGCACGACATCCGAAACACCACGGTCGGCAGATCATAGATCCGGGCGTAATCCCGCACATATTGGTCCGCCGCACCTTTAGAGCATCCATAAGGTGAATGAAAATCCAGTGGCTCGCTCTCCGTCACGCCACGAAAGCCCCTCTGCGCCGCGCGATATTGTGTTCCATCCACCTCCACTCTCAGCCGCTCCAACGAGCCATACACCTTATTGGTGGAAGTAAAGAGTACAAAGGGTCTATTGCCATTCGCGCGTGCGGCCTCCAGGACGTTTAATGTCCCAAGCGCGTTCACTTCAAAGTCCGTCGCCGGATCCTCCACCGAGGTTGTCACTGCCACCTGCGCTGCCAGGTGAAAGATATCGGTCACACCCTGCGCCGCACGCCGCACCGCTCGCGCCTTACGAACGTCTCCTTCTACAATCTCAAGCCTTCTGCTGCTCGCCAGCGAACGCAGCCATGCGAGATTATGCTCTACTCCCTGCCTCGCCAGACTGTCGAAGATCCGGACGCGGGTTCCCGGTTCGGCCAGCAGTCGCTCGGCCAGGTTCGACCCAATGAACCCTGCCCCCCCAGTAATGAGAACTGTTCGCTCCGCTCCATTCTGCATGAGTCTTTTCCTTCCCTCCTTATATCCTGCGGTCCCATGCAGGGTTCCCCCCTTGGACGTCTTAGGCAGTGAGACCGTAGGCGCTCAGCTCCTTCAGCATCGTCTCAGCCTTATCCTCCGGATCCTGCTGGCGCAGCCAGTAAGACAACTCGCGGAATCCTTCGTCGTGCGTCACCTGCGGCTCATACCCCAGCAGATTGCGCGCCTTCGTAATGTCCGCAAAACAGTGGCGTATGTCACCCGCGCGGTACTTATGTGTAACTACCGGAAGCACTTTATTGCCCAGCGATTGCGCCACGAGCTCCGCCACCTTGCGGATGGTGATGGGTCTTCCGCAGCCTACGTTGATCACATGCCCGTTCGACGCCACGCTTTCCATGGCCAGCATATTTGCGCGAACGATGTCGTTTACGTGGACAAAATCCCGCATCTGCTCCCCGTCCTCGAAAATCAGCGGCCGTTTCCCGTTCAGCATCCGTGATGCGAACACCGCGGCCACGCCCGTATAGGGATTCGAAAGTGCCTGCCGTGCTCCATATATGTTGAAGAACCGCAGTGCCGTCACCGGTAGATCGTAGGTCCTTCCATAGATCAGGCACAGCTCCTCCTGGTCTCGTTTCGAGAGTGCATACATCGAGTTGATCTCCGACGGCTTCGTTTCGTCTGTTGCCACAGGCCGCAGCACACCTCTGCATACCTCACAGTGCATCTCCCAAGCGCCTCGCTTCAGCTGCTCGGTTGATCGCACAGGCGGAGCTGCGCTTCTTCCGCACTCAGCACACTCGTAGCGCCCTTCGCCATAGATTGACATCGACGAGGCCACTACAATCTTCTCCGGCGGCTGCTTCGAGTCCAGGATCGCTTGTAGCAACTCCGCTGTGCCCTGCGTGTTCACGCTCATATAGCGGCTGATCTCATACATCGATTGCCCCACTCCCACCGCCGCCGCAAAGTGGAAGACCACATCTACCCCGCGCAGCGCCTCCTTCATCCGGTTGGCGTCGCGCACATCGCCCACAATCAGCTCCACATCCTTCGTGAGATAATCCGGTCTTTCTCCCTGATGCACCTGCTGCGTCAGCTCGTCCAGCACCCGCACGGCGTGTCCCGCGCGCAGAAGACCATCGGCCAAATGGGATCCCACAAAACCCGCACCACCCGTAATTAAGACCTGTTTGCTCATAGCGCCCCCACTCCCTCTCCTTGCTGCTGCAGCAAAACCTTCCTCATCCGAGGCGCATACCGTTCCACCGTCCATCGCGCAAACTCTGCAAACTGCCGATTGTCCTTTGGCGGACTCGTATGGTGCTCCTCAAGGCCCAAATGAGCCGGCGTAAAGCACAGTGTCAGAGACACTTCAAACGGCGCCAACGCCTCCATCATCCGGTCAAACCATGCCTCCGCATTCGGCCGGTATGCGTCCGCCCAGCTCAGCCCCGTGCGCAGATACCGCACTCCGTGATCTTTCATCCACCGCACCGCATGGTCCAGCCGCGGATCCTCAAAATGAAACCACTGGCAGAACCCCACCGACCCGTCGCGCGGAAACAACTCCGCGGCTTTTTTGGGCGTGCCGTCATGCCGAAGCAGCCCGAGATAGTAGTGCCGATAGTACGAAGAGCCTTCGGCCTCCTTGTGCCGCGTCTCTGCCGGCCAAGTCGGCGGTAGGTCGAATAGGCTGTACCAGTGAATCCGTTCGACCCGTCCGCGAAGCAAATCAAGGGTCCGCTTGAATCCGAATGCCTGGACCTCTTCGGCGCCGAACGACGAGACCCCCACCTCCAGCACCCACACAGGTCGATTTGCAATATGTTGTGCCTCAGCAATCCGCTCCGGCCATTCATCGATCTGCCAGTGGTTCCAATCCAGTGGAAATCCATGCACGCCTATTGCGTCCACATACTCCATCAAGCCGTATCCCGCCATCGCCCGGAGAAAATCACAGTCGCAGGAGGAGACACCGCCCAATATGATCGGGAGCTCGGGATTTACAGAACGTATCGATTCTGAACCCAGCTTTACCATGTCGGCATACCGGCACCAGGCTGGATCAAGATGAAAATTCCAATGTGATAGATTATTCGGCTCGTTCCAGAGCACGACGGCTTCGACCATGGAGAACCCCAATAAAAGTTGAGTGCCACGCACCAACGGGTCATGACGCTCGCGAAGACGGGTACGGCCAACGCTAGATCATCAGAAGGTACAAAGATGGTTTGAGTTGCTTGGCTCAATACATCAAGCAAATGTGTTTACGTGGAAGCCACGCGAGTAGACAGTGATATCTCCGGCCACCGAAGTACTCAGACCACCGCCATTCAAGTTCGGGTTGGCGAATTTATCCCTTCAAGCGCCTGCGAATCCTAGTGTGCCGGATATGTCGCATACATCCGGAACAGCTTTCTTTGCGTTGGGTCTGCGTTTTCTCGGCTAACTTCTCGTTGGTGCCGTTTGAGGTGGAGGGCCACAGCGCTGATAGGTGATCATTGAGGGCGAAGTGCAATCTTTGGCTGCTTGCCTTTACACATCCAACAGCTGACGATCAGGACGCGTCGTAGATAGCAATGCCGGAACAACCTCCACCTGTGGCCCCCGTCAGCGCTTCAAGCGGAAGGGGAGCGAGTATTTTGCGCTCCTTCGGGCTGGGTCTGATTACCGGTGCGGCGGATGATGATTGCTCCGCTGTGGGAACGTACGCCAAAGCAGGTGCCGGGTTTGGCTACGCCCTGCTTTGGACGGCACCATATCTGCTGCCCATGGTGGTGGCCGTAGTTTACCTTTCATCGAAGCTCGGGCAGGTCACCGGCCAAGGCCTGTTTTCCGCTGTTCGCACTTACTATTCCAGGAGGTTCCTCTACGTCGTCCTTGTCTGTGTCGTGCTCGGTAACACTATCGAAGCGGGCGCAGATATTGGAGGAATAGCCGCCGCCTTGCATCTGATTCTGCCAGTGGCGCAAGGCCTCCTGGTCGCACTGGTGGCCGTTATGTCTCTCACTCTGCAGATATGGGGGTCGTATCGCGTCATTTCAAATATTTTCCGCGCCCTGTCTCTGACGTTGCTTGCCTATATTGCTTCTATGTTCCTCGCACATCCCGATCTTCATCAGATCAAGGATGCCATCATTCATCCGCGAATCGAGTTTGACCGCGAATTTCTCTCGATTCTCGTTGCGATGATCGGGACGGCGCTTTCAGCATATCTTTTCACCTGGCAGTCGAACGAAGAGGTGGAAGAGAAGATCGCTGCTGGGCAAGTGCGGCTCCGGGACCGCCGGGGAACCACAGAAGCACGTCTCAAGAGGACACTGCTGGATGTGATCTTCGGCATGTTTTTCTCGGCAGCAGTGATGTACGCGATCATCATCGCAACCGCAGCCACGCTTCACGCGTCAGGCGAGCACAACATCAATACAGCAGCCGATGCGGCGAAGGCGTTGACGCCGGTGGCTGGCCACGCCGCCGGGTTGTTGTTTACGCTCGGCATCGTCGGTGTCGGTTTTCTTGCCATCCCAGTTATGACGACCGGGGCTGCCTATGATGTGTGCCAGAGCCTGGATCGCAAGAACGGACTGCACCTGAGGCTGAGCGAGGGCAAGACGTTCTACCTTACCATCGCAGGTGTCATGGCTGCGGCTGCAGCGATGAATTTCTTAGGGGTCAATCCTATGAAAGCGCTGGTGTTTGCGGGTATAGTACAGGGCTTTTCGACGCCTCCACTGATGCTGCTTATGATGCTGATGACGAACCGGCGGCGTGTGATGGGGAATAAGACGAACAGCCTGCTGCTCAACATCGTTGGCTGGACAACGACGGCGATCATGTTTGCCGCGTCATTGGCACTTATCTGGACTTGGCTCGCGCGCTAGATCCCCTACGCGGTTCAAGCTGCGCAATCTACGATGCCAATCGACAACTCTCGGTGGCCACGAAAGCCTCTGGCGGACAGCGATGGAGCATTTGCCGTTCGTGAAGGTCCGCTTGATTGGTGGCTATTGCAGCAGTCATAAAACAGAAAGGACAAATAGCGTCGATAATCGTATCAGGGTTCTTCCGTAGAAGTAAGTCTCCGTTCTCATCTCGGGCTTCCGCTCACCACACAGATTCTAGAACGAAGGATCAGACCTCTGTTGCGCGATATTGCGCCTGCATGGCCTTGAGCCCATATTCCCCATCTGCGCTGATAAGGTCCATTCGTCACCGTCGCATGAACACAGCGCTCCGGCCCTACCCTTTCGGGGCTGACCGGAGCTGATGAAAGTTTCAAGCGGCTGCAACGGCGGAAGTATTCGTACGCTGCGCGATCTGAGTAAGCAGTCCGTCTGCATGTTTCTCTTCATCCAGAGTCTTCTGCAGAACGGTGGCCTGCTGGGCAAGGCCGAGTTGCCTGGCCCAGTCACGCGCACTTCCGTAGGAGGCGATCTCGTAATGCTCAACCTTCTGAGCAGTCGCGATCAGGCCGGCATCACGGACAGGTCCTGGGTCGGATTCTTTGGTGATGTTCTCGCCGGATCCGATGATCGCTGTGATAATTGGATCCTTCTTGTCATCGACACTCCCGTCTTTCACTTCTGCAATAAGGTCTTGTAGTCGCGTTGCATGGACTTCTGTCTCCTGCAGATGCGATTGGAAAGCTTGCTTGAGTTGAGTGTCGTCGGCGTGATCGATCATTTTTTGAAGGGCTTTAATGATCTGGTTTTCGGTGGAAAGCAAATAACGCAACTGCGCTGTGTATAGTTCACGCAAGTTAGGAAAGTCGTTGGCGGTGATGAGTCCCATAAAGTTACCTCGAAGAGAGATGTGTTTTCGCCCCGTACTACCTTCGAGGATGGCGCAGCATCCCGGGTTGTATGCCTAAACGCTGCAATTGATGCTTGCAAGCACCGCGAACAAAACGATTCAGAGTGCAATCAGGCGTGCACGCTGCTATCCAGATCGGATTGATTTTCTGGAGGATTGGTGTTCATGGACCTGGGCTGCAGCCATGCTACGGTGCCGCTGCTTCGGCTCTGCTGAATTTCCTCTGTGACGTACAACCAGCCCTGCTAACAGCGTATCTGATCCTGGGTACGGAGATATAAAAGGGGTTTCTCCTATGGCACTTTCAAAGACTACGCAAGACCATGACGAAATTCGCAAATGGGCTGAAGGGCGAGGCGCTGTCCCGGCAGAGGTCGCAAGCACTCACTCAAGAAGGGGACCTGGTATTCTCCGCTTTGAGTTCCCGAACGCACCGAATCAGAACGATTCAAAGCTTCGGGAAGTATCGTGGGAAGATTTCTTCGAAAAATTCGACGACGCCAACCTGGAGCTGGTATATCAAGAGAAAACCGCTGACGGTCAAACCAGCAACTTTAACAAGATTGTCCATCCAGACGAAGAAGAACATTCGCGACATAAAAGCAAATCCGGCACTGCAAGTACCAGCAAAACGAAACGTGGCGCGGCGTAGAGGATAAGCCAAGGGGCCTGTTCCAGAGAGCAGGAAATAGGCCCAAGTACCTTTTGTGCAGTTTCGCCCCTTCGCCACCAGCCAGTAATTGTAAATAGGATTGCCATCCTGCTGATCTCAGTTTTGCGCGTGAGCTTCTACAAACATACAACCGCCTGCACATTTTTTATATCCATTCCTTTGTACGTTGTGGCGCTGTTAGGCTTCGGATCGAAAGCGCCGGTAGAGCGAGCCCTCCTGAGGAAGTACGAAAATGAAGGTGGTAATTTTCGGACTGACCCTAAGTTCCTCGTGGGGTAATGGCCATGCCACGATCTGGCGCGGCCTGTGTTCAGCCCTTTGCCGGCGCGGGCATCAGGTCGTTTTTTTTGAAAAGGATGTGCCTTATTACGCCGCGGCCCGGGATTTGTGGGAACTGCCAGAGGGGGGGAAGCTTATCCTCTACTCAGGGCCGTCTGAAGTTGTCACCAGGGCTCGACGAGACCTGGCGGACGCAGACCTTGTAATGACCACGAGCTATTGCCCCGACGCGCTCGCGGCCACCGAGCTCATTCTCGACTCGGCAGCTGCGGTCAAGGCTTTTTATGATCTGGATACTCCCGTCACCCTCGACCGCATAGCCCGAGGAGATGCAGTGGAATACATCCCCGCCCGAGGCCTACGGGATTTTGACCTCGTCCTCAGCTACACCGGCGGCCACGCTCTTGCCGAGCTCAGGAGTGTGCTCGGCGCTCAGCAAGTGGCGCCTCTCTACGGGAGCGTCGACCCGGCGACGCACCTTCCCGTGCCCGGCAGGGAAGAGTACCGCGCGGACCTATCATATCTCGGCACCTACGCAGCGGACCGCCAAAGTAGGCTTGAAGAGCTGTTTATCCAACCTGCACGCAAGCACGGCTGGCGAAGATTTGTGATCGGTGGGTCGCTTTACCCGCAATCGTTTCCCTGGACGGCAAACATCTATTTTGTCCAGCATGTGCCTCCTCTTTTACACCCGGCGTTCTACTGTTCTTCGAGGGCCACTCTCAACGTAACTCGCGGTGCGATGGCGAACTATGGCTTTTGTCCCTCGGGCAGGCTGTTCGAAGCGGCCGCATGTGGTGTGGCAGTTTTAAGCGATGTATGGGATGGCCTGGAGACGTTCTTCACTCCGGGAGAGGAGCTGGTTGCTGTGCGTTCTTCTGCGGATGTGATCGCAGCTCTGGACCGAAGCGACGAAGAGCTCACTCGCATTGGCCTGGCTGCCCGGGAACGCACCTTGTGCGACCACACCGCGGACGCGCGCGCAAGACAACTGGAAACCATCTGCGCCGGGGCAGCAGCACGCAAATTTGTCATGTAGACAACGAAGAGAGGTCAATCATGTGTGGAGTTATACCCGCGGCAGGTATCGGCAGCAGGATCCAACCTTTGGCCTTCTCAAAAGAGCTGTTGCCGGTCGGCAGCAGGATCGAAGGAGGCAACGAACGGCCGCGTGCGGTAAGCGAATACCTGATTGCGCGCATGATTGCAGGAGGTGCGACGAAACTGTGCTTCGTAATCTCGCCGGGAAATCTGACATCCTTCAGTACTACTCTCCCGGGATTGCCGGCGTGGAGATCGTCTATGCGGTTCAGCCCCAGCCTAGGGGATTGTGCGACGCTGTTTTTCGTGCTCTCCCTGTGATTTCCGCAGATGAGCCAGTCCTGGTCGGCCTTCCTGATTCGATCTGGTTTCCCGAAGGCGGACTCGCACTCTTACCAGATGATCTTCTCTCATTTTTACTCTTTCCGGTAAGCAGTCCCGAACTCTTTGATGTGGTGCTCACAGAGGAGGATGGGATGACTGTTAAGGAGATATTGGTGAAGACACCCAATCCGCCCTCGCGTTGGATCTGGGGCGCGTTCAAGATGCCGGGTGCCATCTTCCGCCAACTCCACGCTTTGTGGAGAGAGCCGGATCGTGGAGATGAGTACTTCGGAACGCTCGTCAATGCCTACCTCGCGCGGGGCGGGACAGCGATCGGCCTTCCGGCAGGAGAGGCTTATGTGGATGTCGGTACGATTCATGGCTATCGCGAAGCGCTGCGAGTACTTGCCGACCGGTCTGCTGAAAACATGATCTTGCATGCAGGGAGACCTCGACCGGCACCCGCGCGGCCCACTGCGTCGACGGAACTTACGGGACTCTGACGAAATGAACCGGAAAAAGAACGGCCGAGTTGGTCCATCCGACTGACTACCCTTTCAAATGTCATCTTTGTCGTTC
>DASRRN010000421.1:0-4157 GCA_035695685.1 Acidobacteriaceae bacterium
TATGGGCAACTCCGCCGGCTAAGGCGACGCCAATATCCGAGATAGTGACAGCCCTGCGAAATGTTGAAACCCTGCAGGGTCTTGCTGATCGGGAATATCATTGGCTGGCCTCCCACGGTGGTGAAAGACGGGCCTCTCACCGGGAGGTAGTGGTGCGCGAAAACGACGTTGCACACCATATGCACATCATTCTTGAGGGTGAGGTAAGCGTTCATCGAGCAAATTCAGGCTCGGTGTCGTTGTTCATGGGCCGCACCGCACAAGTCACTGGAAAACTACCCTTTTCCAGGATGAAGTTTTGGGGCGCCACGGGCTATAGCACCGGCGATTTGTGGGTGCTCAGTTTTCACGAAGACCAATTCCCGGCAATGCTTGCTGCCATTCCTTCGATGGCGCAGCTCTGCGTATCGCTTCTGCTGGATCGGGTGCGGGACTTTACCCGAGCCGATTTGCAAGCGGAAAAGCTTGTCGCCCTGGGTCAGTTGGCAGCCAATCTATCTCACGAGCTCAACAACCCGGCGTCTTCGGCTCAACGAGCCGCCTTGAGCCTCTCATCAAAAATCGATAAAGATTACGAACTGTGCAGACTGGGTCGCCTATTCCGCTCAGAGGAAGAATTGGAAAAGTACGTCGACTGGACCGAGCGTTGGTTGCCGTCCATCAAGAGCCAAACCTCGGAGGCGGCGGCTCAAAGTCCTCTGTCGGAGAGTGACCGTGAACAGAAGTTTATCGATTGGCTGGAGGAGCATCGAGTCCCCGAAGCATGGGTTGTGGCGCCGGCATTGGCGCGAGCGAACTTGTCCGTCATCGCGCTGGACGAACTAGCTTCTATCGTCAGTCCCAATGCCCTTCCTGCTGCGGTCACAAGCTTTGCCGGTTCTCTGAACGCCCGTAGCATGGTCGCCGCGGTTACTGACTCATCGGATCGCATTTTTAACATTATCAACTCCATTAAGGATTACTCCTACATGGACCAGGCTCCGGTCCAGGATGTCGATCTGGTCCAATCGTTGGAGAACACGCTGGCACTGTTGCGTCCACGTTTGCAGAAGATGGTGATCGTGCGTGACTTCGAGTCCTCCTTGCCCACCGTCGTGGCGTACGGCGGAGAACTGAGCCAGGTGTGGACCGCGCTCATAGAAAACGCGATTGATGCCACAAAGGGACAAGGCACCCTCAAGCTAGTTACCAGGCGGGAGGGCGAAATGGCTTTCGTCGAAATCTGGGATGACGGCGTAGGTATCGAGTCTGCGCTTTCGTCACGCATCTTTGAACCGTTTTTCACCACCAAGCCGCTCGGGCAAGGGCTCGGCCTTG
This sequence comes from Acidobacteriaceae bacterium, assembly GCA_035695685.1. Taxonomy (GTDB): domain Bacteria; phylum Acidobacteriota; class Terriglobia; order Terriglobales; family Acidobacteriaceae; genus PALSA-350. The sequence goes on from DASRRN010000421.1 coordinate 1,318, forward strand.
GGCTCGACTTGGTGCGACGCATCGTGAACAAGCATTTCGGCTCGGTCGGCATGCAATCGAAACCGGGTTCTACCTGTTTCCAGGTGCGGCTCCCGCTGGTTCGTCCGCAAATCTACTAACGAGGGGTGATCGACTGCTTTCTGGCTTCGTTCTGATCCAGCATAGAAGTCTACTTAACTCCTTTATCCGGATCCCAGACGCCCTGCAGTTTGCGCACGTAAACCATCGGCCCGATGTTGTAAGCATTGTGCGTGCCAACGTGTGCAATCCTTCAGTGTCATGGGCTTTTGCTCCTGGGCAAAAGCAAGGGTCGATATCGACAGGACCACACTCACCATAATCAGTCTCATGTTGCTTTTGGCGCGCAAAAAGGGCCCGCTCAAATGAGCGGGCCCTGCTGTCCGGCTTACAGCTCTTTCTAGCGATGACCACCGCCATGGCCGCCCGGGGCTCCGCCATGGCCTCCTCCCGAATATCCGGGGGTATGTTCCCTGCCTCCGTCATGGCCGGGATTGCCGACGTGGCCATGCCCGTCCTGAGCCTCGTTAGCGTGGAAATTACTGAAGGCATGTTCCCCGCGGGCAGGTAAGGGTCCGTGGTAGCCGTGACGAGGATCGTAGCGGTTGTCGACGTGGCCATAAAACCCGCGCGGACCGTGAAACCATGGCCCGGCCCCGAGAAACACACCCCCGACAAACCAATCCGGCCCATAGTAGCCATACGGAGCACAGTCATAGGGAGGGAAGTCGAAGTAACCATAGGGACACACCGGCGCCACCCCGATGTTGACGGATACCTGCGCAGGTGCACCAGAAAAACCGCTCAGCATGGCCGCGGCGAGAGCAGAAAACGCAAGAAATCTTGAAATATGCATCCATTCCTCCTCTAACTATCACTTAGAGCACGGTTTGCGCTAAGAAGTTGTGCGCGGTGGTTAAAGTATGTCGTGTACCTGATCCCTCGTCCTTCAAACGGGGCAGAACACAGGTTTAGCTCTCCTACGGGCTGGCAATCTACCATGCGAAATGTCCCCTTGCTATTCTAGGCGGGTTCACCACCTGTCCCAACCGCGAAGCGCCTACCGCTGCAGTTGGGTGCAACCACCTTCTTCGAGGAAACGATGGCCGCATTAATCGACGCAATCGACGTAAAGCGCAAGATGTTTGTTGAGTTTGAAAACGTACCCTTCCACTGCCTGGAGGCTGAGATATCGACCCCTACTGCCAGGGGCGGCCAGACGCTGGTCCGCCTCAAGATGAGGAACATGCTCACTCGCGCGGTGTTCGATAAGACCTTCAAAGCCAGTGACAAGTTCAGGGAACCGGACCTCCAGACGGTTGAGGCCTCTTACCTCTACAGCGACGGAGATGGTTCCTATTTCCTCGATCAGGAGACTTTTGAGACGCTCACGCTAAGCGAGCAGATGGTAGGGGACTCGTTGGACCTTCTAGTGGAAGGGGTGGTCATCCACATCGACAAATACAACGGTAATCCCATCGGGTTGCAACTGCCGGCTCAGGTGGAACTCGCGGTTACTTACACTGAGCCAGGTGTCCGTGGCGACACGGCAAGCGGAAGCGTGACCAAGCCCGCCAAATTGGAGACGGGCATTGAGATTCGGGTACCCGTTTTTATAAAAGAAGGAGAGAAGATCAGGGTGGATACAGAAACCCGCCTGTTTGCCGGGCGGGCTTAGTAATTCCGCCTCCCGCCGTCGTCATCTGGAGGTGCCCATGGCTCGTCAACTCGTGGTCTTCCTGGATGGAACGGGGAACAGATTCAGCCATCGCCCAACCAACGTACTTCACATTTTGCGTGCGCTGAAGCACGATCCGACCCAGGTACTCACTTACTACGACCAGGGAGTCGGCACCTTCGGGCTCAAAGAAACTCTATTTGAGTGGGAAAAGGTGCCGTCCCGCGTCTTCGGGCTGGCCTTTGGCTGGGGCTTGGAACGAATCATCGCTGGAGCTTATCAATTCCTGGCAGGGAACTACGAAGATGGAGACGAGATCTACATCTTCGGATTTTCACGAGGCGCCTACGCCGCCAGGGCACTGGCCGCCTTGGTGCGCGCGGTTGGTCTGTTGCCGATGCACCAGGTTAACTTGTTCGATTATGCGTGGGCCATGTTGCTTTCGCGCGACCGGCAGTCGAACAAGCCGGACTTTCGGTTGCAGGCGGAATTCAAATCAACATTCGGGCGGCCCATCAGGATTCGCTTTCTCGGCCTGTTCGATACCGTCAAGTCCGTTGGGTGGATCTACGACCCGGTGAGTATTCCCTACACAACGAACAATAATACTGTTGATTTTGTGCGGCACGCGGTTTCGATCGATGAGCGCCGTTGTTTCTTTCGCCAGAACCTTTGGAGCCCGGAGCATTCTGACAAGACCGATTTGAAGGAGGTCTGGTTTGCCGGAGTCCACTCCGACATTGGTGGAGGCTATCCGCCGGAGGGTGCGCGATTAGCTCGGGTCGCGCGGCGATGGATGATGGGAGAGGCCCTCTCGTCGGGGCTCAACTTCGACCCGAAACGATCAGCGGAGGAACTGGGACCGGCGGGTGAAGTGGCGGACGATTGCATCGCTGCAATGCACGACTCGATGACCGAGGCATGGAATTTTGCCGAGTGGGCGCCTCGTCTCGTTTGGAGTGGCGCCGATGAGAAGCGGCATCTGCAAATCGGCGCCATGCCACCTTTTGGTTCCCCCCACCCTCGCTTTATTCCGGATAATGCCTTCATCCACCGGTCCGTCGAACAGCGTTTGCGGATGATGGCGGATTACCGACCGCCCAACCTTCCCGGCTCGCCAACGTTCGTTGACGACTCGCCGTTT
>DASRRN010000422.1:0-4179 GCA_035695685.1 Acidobacteriaceae bacterium
CCTGCGACAGCATTCGAGGATCAAAGAGGAGTGAGAGTGACAGGATCCCAGGCAAGCCGAATTACCTACACGCTCGATTCCTCCCTCGACAGCGTGAACCGCGTTGAGCAAACCGCAGAGCAGGTGGCACAGAAGGCTGGACTTGATGATGATGAGGTCTTTCGAGTCTCTATGGCGGCCCGCGAAGCAGCGGTCAATGCCGTGCTTCACGGAAACGCCTACAGCCCCGACAAGCGCATCACCGCGTCCTTTGAGACGACACCCAAGTCCCTTGTCATCCGCATTACCGACCAGGGCCCGGGCCTCGATCCTGCGACCTTGCCCGATCCCCTCGCGCCGGACAATCTGCTGCGCGGCTCCGGTCGCGGCATATTCCTCATCCGGTCGTTCATGGATGAGGTAGAGTTTCGTCAGCTCAATCCCGGTACTGAGCTTACCCTTATCAAGCACCTTGTAAGTGCCTAACCCGTCGCAGTCATCAGGAGGATCTCTCAGTGAGCAGCGTTAAAATCTCGACTCGTCAGGTCGATGGCATCACCGTTTTAGACACGAGCGGCCGCATCACCCTCGGCGAAGGCAGCGTCCAACTTCGTGATGCCGTGCGCGACCTATTGTCCAAGGGACAGAAGCACATCTTGCTGAACCTGGGCGATGTCAACTACATCGACAGCTCCGGCATTGGAGAGCTGGTCAGCGCATTCACCACAGCCAAAAACCAGGGCGGAGAGCTGAAGCTCCTGAACCTGACACGCAAGGTCCATGACCTGCTTCAGATCACGAAGCTCTACACCGTCTTCGACGTGAAGGACGACGAGGCCAGTGCTATCGCCTCCTTCAAAAAGTAACCACCTCCCATAACAGACAGAGAGGCCACCCCGCTGGGGGTGGTCTCTTTCCGTTTGGGAGTCTGGTGTCCTGAGCGCATGCGAGATACCCGCAGCCGCTCAGAGCGCCGACAACCACCAGGCGTAAGCGACCGAAGGAAGCGAACCCGCAATATGCGCCGCCGGCGCATCTGCCTGGCTGGCAAATCTTAGAATTTCACCTGAGGGGCCGTGCGAGCACCCTCGCTCGCCTGGAAGTACGCATTGTTCTGGTGGAACCCGGCAATCCCCGCCCAGATGCTGTTTGGGAATTGCCCGATGAACGTGTTGTAGTCGCGGAGCTTCTCGTTGTACCGTCGCCGCGCTACCTGGATACGATTTTCCGTCCCCTCGAGTTGGTCCTGCAGCGAGAGGAAGTTCTGGTTGGCCTTCAGATCAGGATATGCCTCTGACAGCGCCAGCAGCCGGCCTAAGGCCGAATCCAGCTGCCCGTTGGCCTGCATCTTGCCTTCCGGGGTCTTCGCGTTCAGGAGACCGGCACGCGCGTTAGCGATATCCGCAAAAACCGTTTCCTCATGCTTTGCATAGCCCTTCACTGTTTCGACCAGGTTAGGGATCAGGTCGGCGCGGCGCTGCAGCGTGGTGTCAATGTCCGACCAAGACGCCTTCACATCGGCATCCTTTGCCACCATCTGGTTCTTTGAGCTCACATAGCTGCCGCCCACCAGCAGAGCCACCACCACGATCACGACCACCGCAACCAATAGACCTTTCATTCGCCTGGCTCCTCAGAATGCAAAACTGGATTTATCCCTGCCTCAGAACGATGCCCCACCGCCGCCGGAATCGCCGCCGCCGCCGCCGCTGAATCCCCCGCCACCGCCGCCCCAACCGCCTCCACCACCCCAGCCACCGCCGCCGCCCCAGTAGCCGCCATAGTATCCGCCGTGACTGCGACGGCCGCCGAAAATCCGCGAGATCAGCAGGAAAACGGCGATCACCACTAGCCAGCCAATGATCCCGCCACTGGTCCCGGGCTGCCGCTGGACCGGTTCTGGAGGCAAAGCCTGCGTATTTTCAAGTGTGACCCTGGCGTCGGCAGCAATGATGCCAGCCAATTGCTGGCTGCCATTGGTGACCGCTGTATTGAAATCATTGGACTGGATGGCCGGACGCAGCCCGCGCCCTATGCGGCCAGAAATGCTGTCCGTCACCACGCCCTCCAGGCCCAGGCCCACCTCGATCCTCCCGCGATGCTCCTCCGTCACCAGCAACAGCAGAATGCCGCGGTTCGTAGCCTTATCGCCGATGCCCCATTTATGGAAGAGATCGTTCGCGAATTCCTCGATTGGCTCGTCTTCGAGCGACTTGATGGTGACCACAAAAAGCTGCGCCTTTGCGCGCTGCTGCAATTGCAGGCAGAGCGCATTGGTCTGGTCGGTGACCTGGGGTGAGAGGACGTGCGCGAAATCGCTAACATAGTTGGAGGGCGCCGGCAAGCTCGCAACCTGCTCGGCCGGCAAGCCACAGCAGACGAGCAGCAACACCAGCAGGGCCGGCAGGCGGTAACGGCGGACGAGCATCTCCGTCATTCTATCGTCCTGTTCAGCCCATCCTGCCAGGCAAAACGAAGGGGCGCTGCAAAGGCGCCCCGCCTGCAATTCCTCGTTTGTGAACCTACATCTTTGCCTTCTGCGTAGTTCCCTTCGACTGCGCGATCTGCTGGATCTGCTGGAGATGGCCTTCAATCGTCTGGCTGCCTTGGGTCGCCAACTGCTTCAACTGTGGATTCTGCGTAGACTGTGCTTCCTGCTTGAATTCGCTCGCATCGCTCTTGTGGTCCTTCACCATGTCCTTGATGTAGGCCTGGTCAAAGGCATCGCCTGACAGGCTCTTCATCTTGTCCATCTTCTTCATCTGCCCCTTTGAAGGGCCATCCGGCATCTTGACACCCATCTGCTCAGCAACAGGCTCTAACTGGTCCTGCATCTTGCCGTGGTCGTCTACCATGCGCTGGGCGAACTGCTTCACCTGGTCATCGTTGCTCTTCTGGAGAGCGAGCTGGCCCATTTGCACCTCGGCCATATTGCCTTCCAGCGCTTTCTTGACGAAGGCTTTATCTACGGCCGGGCCGGCATTCATGGCACCGTTGCCGTTCGCACCCATCTCCTGTTGTTGTTGCATGGAGGGCGTGTTTGCCCCTCCGGGTTGTGCAGGCTGCTGCATCTGCCCTGCGCCGCCTCCCGGCGCTCCACCTGGCGCCTGCGCCAGAGCCGGGCTGCAACACAGCACCGCCGCCACCGCGAGATTCCACATTCGAACTGTCCGCATCGCTCATCTCCTTGCTTGAAGTTCCCGCAGCCGCCACTTGTCCGCATCGGCGGCTCAGGCCATCTGCAGGGCAAACGTAGTTACGTCTTCCTCCCGGCCGACTGCCCCTCTCTCAATGAGTAGCCACCGGCGTGAATGTCGTTGCCCGGTAAGGTACGAACCAATCCGGACGGCACGAGGAACTTGAATTTTTGGGTCAGAACAAGGCAACCAATCTGGCTCCCCGGCCAGCAGATATGCTGAATCCATGTCTGAAATGCCAACGCCTCCCGTCGCCCTCCGCGACCCGAAGACCGTCACCCTCCACGGTCATACCCTGCACGATGACTATGCCTGGCTGCGCAATAAGGATTCCGACGAGGTCATCAGTTACCTTGAAGCCGAGAACGCCTATGCCGAAGCCTGGATGGCTCCTACAAAGGAGCTGCAGGAGACGCTCTATCGCGAGATGCTCAGCCATATCAAGGAAACGGACGAGTCCTACCCGTACCACTACGCCGGCTTCTACTACTACTCGCGGACGATCGAAGGCTCGCAATACACGATCCACTGCCGCCGCAAAGGCTCCCTGGAAGCCCCGGAAGAAATCATCCTCGACGGCAACGAGCTGGCGAGGGGTCATCCATTTATGGCGCTTGGCGCCTTTGCGGTCTCGGAAGATCAGAACATCCTCGCCTACTCGGTCGATCACACCGGCTTTCGCCAATACACCTTGCACGTCAAGGACCTGCGTACCGGCGAAACCCTGTCCGATACCGCCGAGCGGGTGGGGTCCCTGGTCTGGGCCAACGACAACGTCACGCTTTTGTATTCGGTCGAAGAGGAGGAGACCAAGCGCCACTATCAGCTCTACCGACACGTCCTGGGGCAGCCGCAATCGGCAGACAGCCTCGTTTTCGAGGAGCCGGACGAGCGCTTCAACCTGGGTGCAGGCAAAACCCGCGACAGGAAATTCATCCTGCTCGAAATCGGGAGCCACACCACGAGCGAAGCGCACTTCATCCCCGCGTCCGAGCCGACTGCG
>DASRRN010000423.1:0-21090 GCA_035695685.1 Acidobacteriaceae bacterium
ATTTACTTTTGCTGGAGCTTTTGCGCGGCGATTTGGCCGGCCGCCGTTTTCGAACTCTTCAACTGAACATAGATTTTGTTGGCTTCCGCGGGATTGGTCTTCTCGTAGAGCGTCGCTAACTGCAACCGGGCAGCGTCCGCCGGCACTGTGCTGGTTGGTTTCGCGATCAGTTGGTTGTAAAGCACAACCGCCTCGCTATTGCGGTTCATCTGCTGGTACAGGTTGGCAAGCGCCAGTTTGGCTAAGGACCCCAGAGCGGCGTCATGGCCATCGGCAACTTGCTTCAGATCTGTCTCGGCCGCCCCGGTCTGGCCAAGGTCAATCGCCGTCAACCCCGCAAAGTATCGGGCTGTCTTACCCGCTTCAAAAGAACCATATTGATTCGCGAGCTTCGCGAACTGCTGGTTGGCCAACGTGGATCGTGCAGCGGCGGTAGGAAAGGTTTTTTCCCCCGGCGCGGCTGGCTGTCCCGGCTGTGCCAGAGGAGCGTTGTAGGTATCCATGGCTTCGCCGAAGGCTAGATCAGCCGCGGCGGCGCGCTTGTTGTAGATCACCAGGGCGGCGATCATGAAAGCGATCAAAAGGACCGCAGCCACAGTGGCTTGTATGACTCGTGATCGATGATCCTGGAACCAGTCAACACTGGTTCTGGTGGCGTCGATGAATCGGTCCTGTTTGAGCGCGTGACGTGTTTGTGTATCCACTAATTTCCTTCAGAAGCCATTCGTAGGAGGGGCCGCAGCCCGGCGGCTATACCTTTTGCCGTCTGCGTGAGCTTCTAAAGTTTAGCAGCGCCGATGTTTGCGGGTCAAACAGGCGTGATTCCGCAGGCGAGATTCGGCGCATGCCGGAAAACATCCGATAAGCTCACGCAGCGACAACCGGATCTTCGATCTCGCCGTTTTCGATCTTCTCCCGGCAGTCGATGCAGTACGGGGTCCAGGGAAGGGCCTCCAGCCGCTTCAGGCCGATGGTCTTACCGCAGTGCATGCAGTCGCCATACGTGCCTTCGTCCAGCCTTTTCAAGGCCAGGCGCACGAGCGCGAGTTGCTCATGCCCGCTGGTCCCCTGGCTGAAGAGCATCTCCTTCTGGTAAGACTGCACGGCCTGGTCAGCAGCATCCAAGGCACTGTCTGCGGCTACTTCGCGGCCCTGTTCCACGGCCGAAATCATGGAGTATTCCAACTGCTTTTCCTGCCGACGGAGGGACTGTTCGAATTTCTGTATTGTTTCGGGATTATGCACCACTTTTTCCTTGCTCCTCGACACCTTAAAAATGTTGTTTAGTGCTTTCAAAATCAGATGAGATGGGAAGCTACCCACCAAGCAACAGTTCCCTTCACAGAACTCCTGCACCTCGGAAACAAGCCTCAAAACACCGTAATTTTGAAAACGCTATTCAGTGTCGCCTAATTGGACGCAGATTATCGGTGAAATTATCTTTCTTTTTAATTTTTTTCAACTTTCTTTTCCTGGTGCCAAAGAAGGAACGCCCTGCCGGGAAGAAAATGCTCTAGGCTGGTAATTATGTACGAAGATTTCCACGTAACCGACCACTGGACCCAGGAGGACCTGCATTGCCGATGGACGGCGAATGTCGTCGCGATCGCTACCCGCCACGCGGACGCGGTCGATATCCGGTTTGAGGTCAATGGCCGGCCAGTTTGGATCGCCATGCCGGCGCAAGCCTGGGTAGAACAGAAAGAGCGTTCCGGCCACGTCATCACCGATCGGCTGGCGGCCCAGGTAGCGGGTCGCTATCTGAAGCAGGCTGCGGAAAATGGGTACGACAACGGGCGTGAAATGTACACCATGAGTGTGACAGAGGTCCTGGAGCAGGTTGATGCGGTGATGGCGGAAGCTGGGCACTCCACGCTCTTACCCGAACTGCCGGTGATGCCCAAATCTTAGCCTTCCCCGCAAGCTCGGCCCCTCCTGGACACTAGCTTGGGGTAACGGTACCTTGGGCTAGACGCAACGGGCTTTGGACAAAGCGCGGCAAAGCGTTGCTCCGATGGGATCAGCTTGGGTAAACTCGTGCATACCTGAGCGCTTGCCAGGGAGGAGCCCCGAGTGGATTCAGTCAAGGCAACCACAATGACCGGAAAGCTGGTGGAAGGCGCCCACGTCCACCGGAACCTTTCCACTCCCCAACTGGTCGAAGCGGCGATTGCCCGGGGCGAAGCCAGTCTGGCTGACAATGGCGCCGTGGTGGCCCTCACAGGCGCACGAACCGGACGTTCCCCGCGAGACAAATTTATCGTGCGGGATGACATCACCAGCGACACCGTGAATTGGGGCAAGGTGAACCAGCCTTTCGACCCGGCCAAATTTGAGGGTCTTCTGGCACGGGTGGTAGCCCACATGCGGGAGCGGGACCTTTACGTCCTCGACCTATTTGCCGGCGCGGATGAGCACTACCGGCTTCCGGTCCAGATCATCGCCGAGTATGCCTGGCACGCCCTGTTCGTGAAGCAATTGTTCGTTCGCGTGCCGGCGGAGAACCTGTCCAGTCATAAGCCTGAATTTACCGTGATTGCCGCACCCGAGTTCGAGGCAGTGCCGGAACGCGACGGCACCCACTCCGGCACTTTCATCATCACTGATTTCACTCGCCGCATCACCCTCATTGGGGGCACGAAATACGCCGGGGAGATGAAAAAGTCCATCTTCGGCGTGATGAACTTTCTCTTGCCAGCCCGGGACGTCCTTTCCATGCACTGCTCAGCTAACCTGGGAAAGGCCGGCGACACGGCGCTGTTCTTTGGACTTTCGGGCACGGGAAAGACTACCCTCTCCGCCGACCCGCATCGTCGCCTCATTGGCGACGATGAGCACGGGTGGAGCGAAAACGGAATCTTCAACATTGAAGGTGGATGCTACGCCAAATGCGTTGACCTTTCACCGGAGAAGGAGCCCCAGATCTACCATGCCATCCGCTTCGGCGCGGTGCTCGAGAACGTGGTGATCGACAGCAAAACGGGAGCGCCGGACTATAGTGACATCCGTTACACGGAGAATACCCGTGCCGCCTATCCGGTGGAGTACATTGCCAACGCGGTGATTCCTGGCGTCGGTGGTCATCCCAACCATGTGCTCTTCCTCACTGCGGATGCGTTCGGAGTGCTGCCGCCCATTGCCAGGCTGAGCCCGGATCAGGCGATGTATCACTTTCTTTCCGGATACACCGCCAAGCTGGCGGGCACCGAAGCAGGATTGGGCAGCGAACCGGTGCCGGAGTTTTCCACCTGCTTTGCCTCGCCCTTCATCCCGCTGGCTCCGGCGGTCTACGCAAAAATGCTGGGCGCACGGTTACAACAGCACAACGCGCAGTGTTGGTTGGTGAATACCGGCTGGACTGGTGGCGCCTTCGGTACGGGTGAGCGCATGAGCCTTAAGTACACCCGCGCCATGGTAAACGCCGCCCTGGATGGGCGCTTGAGCAACATCGAGTTCGTCACGGAGCCGGCATTTGGCTTGAGCATTCCGCTCAGTTGCCCCGACGTGCCGGCGGAATTGTTGAATCCTCGCAATGCGTGGAAGGATCCGCGGGCTTACGATAACCAGGCGGTCATGTTGGCAGAGAAGTTCGAAAAGAATTTCGCCAAATTCGAAGCGCCTGCGGTAGTGCGTGAAGCGGGTCCTCCAGCCAGAAAACCCAGGCACTAAACCTCGATCCAGAGTCTGCTTCTCAATTGTCCACGCTAGCGCGCGGTCACCACCGGAACGCGCGGCGCGACCGTGCGGCCGTCATGGAAAATAGTCACGATCGACCGCGTGTTGGTGATGTCATCGAGAGGATTGGCGGCCAGCACAAGCAGGTCCGCGCGCTTGCCCGGGCGCAGCGTTCCCCTCGTCGCCTCAATCCCCAGCAACTCAGCGTTGTTCCTGGTGGCGCACACGATGGCCTGCATCGGAGTAAGCCCCGCCTGCACCATGTCTTCTAACTCCCGGTGCTCCGAGAATCCTGGAATGCGTGTCGGCATCGCGCCTGAGTCGGTTCCAAAACCAACCCGAACGCCGGCGTCATAGAGCGTTTTCAGGTTTTGCTGGTCCATGGCAAAGTCCGCTTTGTGCTGCGCGGTACTCGGGTCCTGATTTACCTTCTGGCTGTACGTGTCGCTGCTCAACATCGTTAGCACCACTGGGGAGACGGCATCCTTGAAGAAATCCAGCTGCATGAACCCCGGATGTTGAGCGTAAATATAGAACGATTCGTCGACCGTGAAGGTGGGAATGTACCATACGCCGCGGCGCTTCATCGCCGCAATCAATTCCTGGTCGACAGGTTTGTCGCGGACGCTGTGGGCCAGTATGTCCACGCCGTCATTGACCAGCGATTTGGCGTCAGCCAGGTAGTAGATATGCGCAGCCACGCGCAGATGATGTTTGTGAGCTTGCTTGATTACGGCACGGTAGACTTCCGGTGACATCGTGGGTTTTGTTCCTCCCACGCTGTCTACCCAAATCTTCACTACGTCGGCGTGCCGCTTGGCCATCGCATCCACCACCGAACGAGCTTCTTCAGCGGTTGCCGGACGATAGAGCTGATCTGGCGCAGCCGGAAGGCCTGGCGCCGCGTCCGGAACACCGATACCGCGGTCCGCAGTAAACACCGTGGCGCCGTCGAGTTTACCCTCGCGTTGCTGCTCCCGAATGGGATAAAGAAGGTCGCGGTTAAGCCCCAGCGATAACATGGAGGTCACACCGTAGCTCTCGTACTGCCGCAGTTCCGTGAGCACGTTTTCCGGCGTATAAGCCGTGGCCGAATTCTTTCCGTCTGCAATCAAAGCTAGATGGCCGTGCGCATTAATCAGGCCAGGCATGACCGTGTCGCCATGCAAGTCGAGTATTTTCGCATTCGCAGGAATCGAAGCCGCCCCCTGCTCAACGGCCAAAATATGATTGCCCTCAATAACCACAGTTGCATCTTCAAGCGGAGGGTGGCCGGTACCATCGATTACCCGCACATGGGTCAGGGCCGTCAACCCTGTGGGTTGATCCAGCGCTACGGCGAGCGACAGCGGCGCCAACACAAACAACATCGGTAACAATGTGCGCGAAAGCATCGTGGTTATGGGTTTCCAGAATTAGTGTAGTTCGAAGCGAGGCCCATACGTAGTCCCGGCTGGCCGGGACCGTTCATTTCAATCTTACGGCAAGTGACGATGGGGCCGCCGTAACTGCCCGCCAGATGAGATACTCTCCGCAAGGTGCACAAGCAATGTGGCTGGCGCTCGCGATTATTCTCATCATGCTTTGGGTTGGCGGCTTTCTGCTTTTTCACATCGCCGCATTTGCCCTGCACATCTTGCTCATCGTCGCCGCGGTGGCCCTGATCATTCACCTCTTTACCGGCCGCAGGGTGATGTAACACTACTCGCTGTAATGCAACAGGCTGAACACGTCGTACTCTTTGAATCGGTCGCGTCCATTGAGAAAGTCGAGCTCGATGGCAAATGCAAGGCCGACGATCCGGGCCCCTAACTGGCGCACCAGTTTCACCGTCGCTTCCATCGTCCCTCCGGTGGCCAGCAGGTCGTCCACGATAAGTACGTTTTGCCCGGGCTCGATGGCGTCCAGGTGAATTTCGAGCGCATCCGTTCCGTATTCCAGATCGTACGTCACGCGTGCAGTGGGCGCAGGCAGTTTGTCTGGCTTGCGTACCGGTACGAACCCAGCATTCAGGCGATAGGCGAGAGCCGGACCGAAAATAAATCCCCGCGCCTCAATCCCCAGAACCAAATCCACATCTTCGAAGCCGATGTAGTGGGCTGCCAATGCGTCTACCAGGGTCGCATAACCCTTCTTGTCCTTGAGCAGGGTGGTGATGTCGTAGAAAAGAATGCCCGGCTTGGGAAAATTCGGAATCGTCCGGATAAGAGATTTCAGAGGCTCACAGTTAATCGGAGGGTGAGTCATTCGTAGCTACCAGGCTCCTTCAATCTGGAACGATTCCAGGCCGTGTGCCGTGGCTTCATCCATATCTTGCTCGTCCACTGCATCCACACGGCTGCCGCGAGAGCCCCGTTCGAGCACGGCACGAAGTTCAGCCAACTTTTCCTGGCTGCCCGCGACCATGATCTCGACCTCGCCCGCCTCGGTATTGCGAACCCAACCCTTCAATCCACGAGCCCCTGCTTCCCGATGAACAAGCCAGCGGAAGCCGACCCCTTGAACGCGGCCCTTTACGATGTAGTGGCGCACTATAGTCATGCTCTATGCCCGGGACAGATACGCGCCCTCGGCCGTATCGACACGAATCTTTTCCCCCTCGTTAATGAACGGGGGCACCTGAACCACCAGGCCAGTCTCCATCTTGGCCGGCTTGGTGACGGAGGATGCGGTCGCCGATTTGAGGCCTGGCTCGGTTTCTACCACCGTCATCTCCACTGTTTGCGGCAACTCGATACCCACCGCCACACCATCGAAAAACGAAACCTTAATCTGAAGATTCGGGATCAGGTACTCGATGGCATCGCCCAGGGTGCTTCCCTTCAAGTTCGTCTGTTCATAGTTTTCTGTGTTCATGAAGTAGAAGTCGTCGCCGTCGGAGTAGAGGAAATCCATGGAAATCTCGTCGACAATGACCCGGTCGATGGGGTCCGGCGAACGGAAACGGTGCTCAAACATCGCGCCGGTGCGCAGGTTCCGGAGTTTGGCCTGGATGAATGCGCGCAGATTTCCCGGTGTCCGATGCTCGACGCTAAAGACTGTGTGCAGCTCGTTATTGTGCTTGATGACCATGCCCGGGCGCATCTGTGTGGCAGGAATCGCCATAAAAGAAAAACTCCTTCACTGCTTGCTGGATTGGATGGTGCAGAATCCTCAACAGTCGATTGTACAGGCTGCGGAAAAGTCGGATCGGGCAGGAAAGCATGCCCCACGGGCTTAAAGCCAACGATTATTCAATTGGTTTGCGCCGGGGATAAATCCCCGGCCTGCCCCAAAACCGAGTTTCTCCGCAGCCTGTGTAGCCCTTCTCTACCCGAAGATTCGGGAGAAGAAGTGGCCGATGCGATGGAAAACGCCACCTCTATCGGATGACTGATTGGGTGGAGGAGGTGCGGACGCCACCTCCGGCGGAGGCGTTGGCTTGGGAGCGGCTACGACGGGAGAGGCCGACGGTGGGGTAGGTGGGGTGGCCGGGGTCGCTGCGGGATTCTCTCCGTTGTAAGTGAGCGGAACCGTAACCTGGGCATGCGTCTCTCCCACGGGAACCACAGGTGCGGAATGTGGGGCGGGCGGCGGAGCCAGGCCCTCACTTTCCGCTATGGGAAAAGCCGTATCGGCAGGGGTCGATGAAGGGCCGCCGACCGGCCGTCCTGGCGCCGCGGGGCTGGCGCCCGTATTCCCCGTACTCGCCACGGAAGTGACCGGCATCGCTGGACAGCCGCAAGGCTCCGGTTCATGATCCACCACCTCGCTCAGGCTGCCATGCTCGAAAGTCACGCGTTGATCCGGCATGACCCGGTACGCCCCGCCTTCCAGTTGGCTGCTGACCGTAACGTACGGTGCGTCTGCGCCGTGATTGTCGACGCAGGTATCCCCCTGGGTATTGACCCGGATGCTCAGGTTGGCTTGTCCCGGCCCGGAGATGAGGATCCGCAGGTCAGGGGTGAGCAGCACATCGGAATACTTGCCCACGACGTAGTTGGCCTCGATCGCGCCGCGGTCCAGCGCCATCATGAGCGCGCTGCTGGCCGGGTCATCCACAGAACGATCCTTCGCCAGGTGAACGCTGGTGGTCGAGCACAGTTGCAACGATCCGCCTCGCTGCAGCGTGATCTTCACCGCCTCGGTCCCAGCAGTAATCTCGCTGCCATTGCCCAACACCGTCTCGCCGTGGGAAATGTTCACCGCACCCGACACCTGCACCTCGGTGGCCGAAGTGCGTCCGATGGGCTGCTGGGCTCCCAGCAGCGGGGCAAAGAAAACAACGGTGCCGGCCAGGAGAAATCGCATCGTCACAACAATTCTCAAAGAGAGAGAAAATTCCGGATCAGGTTCTTGCCGTCCACGGTGAGCACGCTCTCGGGATGAAACTGAACCCCCTCGATGGGAAAGCGGCGGTGCCGCAGACCCATGATGGTCCCGTTGCCGTCGCCATTTTGCACCCGGGCGCTCACTTCAAGTTCCTCCGGCAAACCCTCGTCGGCAACAATGAGGGAGTGATAGCGCGTACAGGTCATGGGGCTGGCAAGACCAGCAAAGAGATTGCGTCCGTCGTGCTCGACCAGGCTGGTCTTTCCGTGCATCAACTTTGGTGCGCGTACGACATTGCCGCCAAAGGCAGCTCCGATCGCTTGATGGCCGAGGCAAACACCTAATATGGGCACTTTACCGGCAAAATGCCGGATAAGAGGAATGCTGATGCCGGCTTCCTGAGGAGTACAAGGTCCTGGAGAAAGGACAATACGCTCGGGCTTGAGATCCTCTATCTGTTCGACCGTCAACTGGTCGTTGCGGCTGATGGTCATCTCGGCCCCCAGCTCACCCATATACTGCACCAGGTTGTAGGTAAATGAATCGTAGTTGTCGAGAACGAATACCATGCGAGCCACTTCCTTCAGTGTAGCCCCAGGGTGATTCCCGGGAGTGAGCAATTCAAATCTGCGAAGTTGGGCGGGAAAGGAAGGAGATTCACGAAATGCGTTGTGTGCAGGTGGTTGAGACCCCTGTCAAAGCAGGATTGGTACAGATATTTGGCAGAAGAGCTCAGGGGCTATTGAATGCTGCAAAGGTAATGCCTGCTCGCGGGTTGAGGAGCCGAACTGAGAAGGAAATAGCGCCGCAGGGGCTAAAAGCCCTCGTCCTGCTGCCCTGAGCGGCACGACTGAAGTCGTGCCCTGATACAGGGCGATGTTCGAAATTTGCTCGGCTGCCCAGGCTTCCCATTGTGTCGTCCCTTCGGGACTCGATTTATGTGAAATCTTACCCGGCACTCCCGTGCCGGGCTACAGGTTATCCCGTCCCTTCGGGACTGATTGTGCCGGGTAATCTCCGGTTCTTTTTCTACCCCTAAAAGCTGCAAACTCCCGGTTCTTTTCTATCCCTGAAAGCTGCAAACTCCCGGTTCTTTTCTATCCCTGAAAGCTGCAAGCTCGCCCTATCCGGTCTGAACTCGATCAAGAATATGTCACTTCTTGCCTGCTGCGGCCCGCGCCCTTTCGACGGCCCGCACGACCGCTTTCGCCTTATTAACCGACTCCTCATACTCCTCTTCCGGGACCGAATCAGCCACAATGCCCCCGCCCGCCTGAATATAGCCCTGCTCTCCCTTGAGCAGCATGCTGCGAATGGCGATGCACGAATCAAAGTTCCCTGAAAAATCGGCATAGAAAACACTGCCCCCGTAAATCCCCCGGCGCGTCGGCTCCAGTTCCTCAAGGATTTCCATCGCGCGGATCTTGGGCGCGCCACTCAGGGTGCCGGCCGGGAAGCAGGCGCAGAAGGCGTCCACCGCCGAGAGTCCTTGCTTGAGCTGGCCCTCAAGCGAGCTGACCAGGTGCATCACGTGGGAGTAACGTTCCACATGCATCAGGCTCTTCACTCGCACGGTGCCGAATTCGCATACCCTGCCAATATCGTTCCGGCCCAGATCCACCAGCATCACATGCTCGGCCCGTTCCTTTTCATTCGTCAGCAGCTCCTGCTCGATACGGAGATCTTCCGCTTCATCGGCAGAACGCGGACGGGTTCCCGCGATGGGACGATACTCGACGTGCCGCTGTTGCACGCGCACCAGCAATTCAGGAGACGAGCCCACCAGACAGGTCGACACCTTCTCCAGATCGAAGCGAAGGAAGTAGAGATATGGAGACGGATTGACGATGCGCAGAGCGCGGTAAACGGAGAAAGGATCGACTCCGGGCTTCACTTCAAAGCGCTGTGACAACACAGCCTGGAAAATGTCGCCGGCGGCGATATATTTCTTGATCCTGGCGACGGAAGCCAGAAAGTCGCTTTTGAGGGTGTGGCTGGTTACGGACAGCTTACCCCGCGGTGGGGCATGTCGAGATTTGGGGATAGGTCTCGCCAGGCGCTTCTCCAGCTGGTTGAGCCGATTTTTAGCATCCGCATACGCGGCGGCTGGTTTCTGGCGGCCCAGATCGGCAGTCACGATCAACAAGATCTGTTTGCGCACATGGTCGAATGCCAGCACCTCGTCGAAAAACATCAGGCAGGCATCCGGAACGCCGAGATCATCCTCGGCCAGCTCGGGCAGACGCTCCAGTTGCCGGACCACGTCGTAAGCAAAGAAGCCGACCGCGCCACAGGTAAATGGCGGCAGCCCCGCGATATGCGCCGGCATTTGCCCGGCCAACAACTCTTTTAGGAGGGCAAAAACGTCCCCTTGCAGGGAACGGCTCTTCCCTCGCTCTTTGATGACGATAGAGCTGCCGCGGGACAGGATCGTGCGATAGGGGCGGACGCCGATAAAGGTATAGCGACCCAGTTTTTCGCCCCCCTCAACGGATTCCAGAAGGAAGGACTGGGGTTCATCGGCGGCCAGGCGCAAAAAGGCGGAGACTGGGGTCTCCAGGTCGGCCGTGAGCGTGCGATAAACCGGGACCAGGCTATGGGTCGCCGCCAGCTGGAGGAATTCCGCACGTAGGGGGAAAATGGTAGTTTCAGACGGCATCCTGCTCATACTAAATGGCCATAGCCGGAGGCAGGTAAACAAGAGAGGATTCGTCCTGATGAGGCATCTTAAGGATTGAGGACTGCTTGCCCGGGTTTCCGGGCACGCATATACTCGGTAAGTTTGGGGTTAGTACAAGAAACAGGTCCCGGCCAAGTGGGCGCACGCGCGCGTAGGGCTCGCCGGGAGCGGAAATTGAGCAATGCTTCCGTAGGCTCGATTTCGCCCCGTCGAAGTGCCTGCGCCGTCCCGCCCGGGCGCGAACGGTTCAACTGCAGCGGGACTTGGCGAACTGCGATTGCAGTTCATATGTGGAGAATTCGTTATGCAAACCGTATCCCTCGAGCAGGAGATTAATCCGTGGGAAGCCCAGGCTGCTCGATTTGACTTTGCGGCACAAAAACTCAACCTGGATCAAGGGCTGTGGAAAGTATTGCGTTACCCGGCACGCGAAGTGATCGTGCACATTCCGGTGATGATGGACAACGGGGGCATTGAGGTCTTCACCGGCTTCCGAGTGCAACATTCGATTGCCCGCGGTCCGGGCAAGGGAGGCATCCGCTATGCCCCTGATGTAACCCTCGATGAGGTTCGCGCACTGGCCAGTTGGATGACGTGGAAGTGTGCCGTGGTCAACATTCCGTTTGGGGGCGCCAAGGGGGGCGTGATTTGCGACCCCAAAAAGATGTCCATTGGCGAGCTGGAGCGCATGACTCGCCGCTACACCTCGGAGCTGATTGAATTTATCGGGCCGGAAAAGGACGTACCGGCCCCGGACATCAACACCAACGAGCAGACCATGGCCTGGATCATGGACACCTATTCCATGCATATGCGCCAGACGGTGACCGCCGTAGTCACGGGAAAGCCGCTCAACATCGGCGGTTCACGGGGCCGAAGGGAAGCGACTGGCCGGGGCATCGCCATAGTGTGCGACGAGGCCCTGCGTTACCTGAACATGCAGCGCGAAGGATGCAGGGTGATCATCCAAGGCTTTGGCAACGTAGGGTCGAACGCCGCCAAGCTGATGATGGAAAAAGGCTACAAGATCGTCGGCATCGCCGAATACGACGGCGGACTCTACAGCAGCAACGGAATCGATATCCACCTGCTGCTCGAATACCGGCAGCGCAACGGTACGGTTATGGGCTTCAAGGGCGCGGAAGCGGTGAATTCTTCTGAATTGCTGGTTTCCGATTGTGAAATCCTCATTCCCGCGGCCACAGAAAACGTCATCACCAGCCGCAATGCGGACCGCATTAAGGCGCGCATTGTTTGCGAAGGCGCCAACGGACCAACCACGGCAGTCGCTGACGAGATCCTGGCTGACAAGAAGATCTTCATCATTCCAGACATTCTGGCCAATGCCGGCGGGGTCACGGCCTCGTACTTCGAGTGGGTGCAGGATCGTCAGGGCTATTTCTGGAAGGAAGCCGTGGTCAACGAACAATTGGAGAACATCCTGGCGGAAAGCTTTGGCGACGTGGTTCGCTACGCCGAAGCGCACGCGGTCAACAATCGTATTGCCGCCTACATGCTGGCCATCGACCGGGTTGCCTTCACCATCAAGCAACGCGGCATTTACGCCTGACCTGAATTTCCTGTCACGTTGCCCTGGACAAGGCCACCAAGCTCCGCAGGAAATCCAGGGAAGCAAGGGGCCAAAGTAACCCGCACCTGCACAGGATGCACCGGCCTACGGCAGGCGCCTGGTGCATAATTGAAGAGGGGTGAGCGCGAGCCTTCCCTCAACAGCCGAGTCGATCGTGAACCTGCCAAACTCCATCACGATGAGCCGCATCTGTTGCATTCCCCTGCTCATCTGGATGCTTTCCAGTGTCTATCCGTTTCGGAGCGTCCACGGGGAACAGGAAATTGCCGCATCGCTGGTTTTCATCCTCGCCTCCATCACCGACGGCGTGGATGGTTATCTGGCCCGCAAGCGCGGTCAAATCACCACCATGGGCATGTTGCTCGATCCATTAGCTGACAAGCTGATGATTACGGCGGCTTACGTTTGCCTGGTGCAGTTCAACCCTCACCTAATGAAAGCCTGGGTTGCGGTTCTGGTGATTGGCCGTGAGTTTTTGGTAAGTGGCCTGCGCTCGATAGCCAGTTCGGAAGGTTTCACCATCGAGGCCAGTGACCTGGCCAAGCTCAAGACGGTGATTCAGATTGTCTCCGTGGTCGCGGTCATCCTGGCCCACGGCTGGTATGCATGGCATTTTGGCTGGTTTATCATGCCGGTCGAGTGGATCGCAATCGCTGCTATCTACTTCATGGTGCTGGTCTCAATCATTTCCGCTGTCGATTACTTCGTGGCTTTTTGGCGAAAGATCGACCACGCTTCCGCCGACCGCCGTTCCCGCGCCAGCTTCGTCCTGAGCCGAAGAAAAGACTTGCCTGCCGCCAACAAAGTCAGTTAGCGCTGAACGAAGGACGCGGCTTTCTCAAAGCAGTTATGTACGGCCGGCAAAACAAACCCCGGCGAATCGCCGGGGTTTGTTTTGCATCCGTTTGTAATCGTCCTACGCAGATACCGCATGTACATGCACCGGACGAGTCAGCCGCTGCACGAAATGATAGGGCGGCCAGGGTCCGGAAAGTTGCATATGGCAATCCTTCAATTGCTGGCTGGCGCTTGAGTACTTGTTCTGGTAGCGCTCGATACCCTTGTGATCAATCAAGTGAGCGATGTCGAGCAGCATCTTGCCGGAATCCATCCTGCGGCAACTGATCTCTTCATCGAGTGGGCTGAACATGCGATGCATTTGCACCGAGACAGCCCGCGCTTTGGTCTGCCGTTCGCGTTGCCGGGTAGCGCTCTCCCGCAAGCTGGACAAGTATTCTTTGCCTACCCGGTCCATCGGAACCGGAACGCCTTGTTCGCGGCAGCAATCGTCCAGAAGCACTTTAAGGTGCATCTCTGCCTTCCCGCGCAAACGCTCAACATTGGCAAGAAACTGCCGCTGATTGGAGCGAATCGATTTTCTCAAGGCTTCATCGTCGGAAAAAACAGTGCCAAAACGGAAAGGGAGCACTGTGGAGAGTTTGAAACAGTCGCTGATCACACGTGCGTGTTCGACGGCTGCTTTCTGGTCTAAGTTTTCTAAAGGATGATGTTCGCTGACGATAACTGCGAGATCACTGGCTGGATAGAGGAAGATCTGATTTCCTGAGATACCCATCACCGATTCCATTGGAACGGGTTTTCGATGGCGGCTAAGTTCAGGAAACGCCTGCTTTTCACTAATACAATAGGCATACCATGCCATAGAGAGTCACTCCGCACATGCTGACGAAGGAAGTCGCCAGCTTTTCTTTACTATCGTGAGGCCTGGAACGACTTCGTAGGGGAGATCTGGCACGTCCAGGGAGAAGAGGACTGCACCGAACTATGGCCGTATCCTAGTCCCGGATTAGAACGACTGGCAACAGAAAGCCTGCACCGATTCGATACAAATTGCGCTCCTCGATAAGTTGAGTTTGTATCGTGGAAAATGGTTTCAATGCTATCAACAACCGAAGACGAAACGACCACAACCATCCATCACGAAGCGTGGATAAGGAGAAAAGTGACCATCCCCGCCGTAGCCAGAAGAAGCACAACCATCACAACTGCCATAACCAGCATCCAGCGGCGGAGCGAGCGGACATCGGCAAGAAGCCGGCGGCTCTCTTCGATGCTGTTCTCGTGAACCACGCGCAGGCGGCCCATTTGTTGCTCAATTCGCTCTAGCTGGAGCCCCTGATTCCTGGCTTGAACTTCCAGATCACGGCTGCCGGTTTTCATGGCGGCGATACCGTTGGTAAGTTCTGTTAAGTCCGGGCCGGGCTTGAGCATACCTGGATCGAGCAGGGGCAAGAGGCGACTCAGATAGGGCAGCAGAACGCGCAATTGGAGTAGAACTTCCCACATTGAGCGGTGCGAGCCTTTCTCTACCTTTTCGAGCGAGAGTGGGGGTAGGGTGGGTTCGGCGGCATGGTCGAAAGTTCGATTTTTCGTCATCGGGGCAGATTTCCTGTCTTCGCCCATGGTACGCAGTTGCCTAAAACTTGCCTAGAGAGTGGCTTACAAGCGAAAATAGAGGGTTCCGAGGAGGCTTTTTCGAATATTCCATTTTTGGGAACCAATCGAGTAATTTCTATGAAAAAAAGTGTTGACCCCCACTTTCGATCGCGATAAGTTCTAGTTGGCTTAGTGAGAGCGCGCCTTTTAGGCATTGACTTTAGCGATCTCGCCCTTTCTGTGATCATCCAGCTTCAGTAAGGGCACCGAGCATCGGAAGACGGAACTTCATTAGGCACAGAGGTCACAGCAGCGCGACATGCAGGTTGTTTCGATGCATGCCCCACCTGGAGACAGAGGCCACGTAAAAGCGCCTCTGGACAAAGGTTTCGCGCGAGGGAATTCCGCCGGAAGCGCCGTTGAATTGCGACGCAGGGAATCTTTCCAGTAACCGGTTGGATAACATGAAACCCAGACGAAAAAATTGTTCCCACAAGGGAGCATACGCGTCTAACAGATAGAAAATCGACCGACGCAGCGCGAGGCAGATCCTTTGCCATCTGGAAATGCGCACATGGACGGTCAAAGGATGAAGGAGAATACAGATGCGCTCTGATCTTATCTTTGGGGCACTTGCCCACGTCACGAATCGCTATACACTGTGTCAGCTTGCTTCAAAAGCTACGCGCAAGCTGCACAAGCCCAATACCCGTCTTCAAGACACCACGAATGAGGTTCTAGTCCGCTTCCATCACGAGAGCCCGGCGGCACCAGCCGCCTCTACCCCGGAAGCATCTCAGATCCAGCAGCGCCGCGCAGCTTAAGCGCGGCCCTGTTCTGGGCCTTTCCGACCCCCTCCCAAGACAACTCGAGCCTGCTAAAACCAGCAAGATTCCTTCCCGATAAACCCCTCCCAAAGCTACTCCCCGTAGGTGAAAATGACCATTTCCGAGTTAAAAGAAAAGAACATAACGGAGCTCAGCCGCATCGCCCGTACGCTCGAAATCCCAGGCGCCAGCGGCCTCCGCAAGCAGGATCTTATCTTCAAGATCCTTCAGGCCCAGAGTGAAAAAGAAGGCCATATTTTTGCCGAAGGGGTGCTTGAAATCCTTCCCGACGGATACGGCTTTCTTCGTTCGCCTGATTACAACTATCTCCCCGGGCCAGACGACATTTACGTCTCGCCTTCGCAGATCCGAAAATTTGACCTCAAGACCGGCGATACCATCAGTGGCAATGTGCGCCCTCCTCATGAAGGCGAGAAATATTTTGCCTTAGTGAAGATCGAGGCCATCAACTTTGAGTCGCCCGAGGAAACTCGCAACAAGATCCTTTTTGACAATCTGACCCCGCTGTATCCCCTGGAACGCATCAAGATGGAGACCATCCACGAAAATACCAGTGGCCGGGTCACGGATCTGCTAACCCCGGTGGGCAAGGGCCAGCGTGGCCTCATCGTCGCCCCACCACGGACCGGCAAGACCATGCTGCTTCAGTCCATCGCTAACTCCGTCACCAGCAATCACCCCGAGGTCGCGTTGATCGTTTTGCTGATCGACGAGCGCCCGGAAGAAGTGACGGATATGCAGCGATCGGTAAAGGGTGAAGTCATCAGCTCCACCTTTGATGAGCCGGCGGCACGCCATGTGCAGGTGGCCGAAATGGTCATCGAAAAGGCCAAGCGGCTGGTAGAACACAAGCGCGATGTGGTCATCCTTCTGGATTCCATCACCCGCCTGGCACGCGCCTACAACACCATCGTCCCCCCCTCCGGCAAGGTGCTCTCGGGCGGTGTCGATTCCAATGCTTTGCAGCGCCCGAAACGTTTCTTTGGCGCCGCGCGCAATATTGAAGAAGGCGGTTCCCTTACCATCATTGCCACCGCCCTGGTTGACACCGGCTCGCGCATGGATGAAGTCATCTTTGAAGAGTTCAAAGGCACCGGCAACATGGAAGTGATTCTGGACCGCAAGCTGGTGGACAAGCGCGTCTTTCCTGCAATCGACATCCAGCGCTCCGGCACACGCAAGGAAGAGTTGCTGATCCCCAAGGAAGACCTGCAGCGAATTTGGGTTCTACGTAAGGTTCTCAATCCGCTCTCCCCTGTCGAAGCCATGGAGTTACTGGTCGACCGCCTGGGCAAGACCCGCAACAACGCCGAGTTCCTGCTCAAGATGAACTCCCTGTAACGCAAGCGCCCGCCATTTACGGCACGGCTGAAGCTGTCCCTCGTTCAGAGTTGTTTCGTAGCGGGCCGAGATCGTAGCGGACCTGTCCCGCCTGCCCCGGCTTGCCGTGGGGCGTGCCGTGGATGGATCTGCGATTTCTTTCCGGTTCTCACACAGACTCAGAAGTCCCTTCTTCATATCCGCCATCCTCCCCGGCGCTGTAATCTGTTAGACACACAGGGAGAATTGCGTGGGCACGGAATCCCAGCACCGCAGGAGTGCCGTTGTAGCGCTCGGCGGAGGCATGTTCCTGCTTCTGCTGGTGCTGGCTGCCCTGAATGCCTTCAATCCCCTTCCGCCGTTCCTGCGCCCCCACGGCACCAGCCAGATCTTCCTGTTCACCGCCGTTTCTGTGTTGGCGTTCCTGCTCCTCCTGACGCTGCTGGTCCTGCTGTTCCGAAACATTGTGAAGTTGTTGGCCGACCAGCGGAGCCGGGTGCTCGGCTCAAGAATTCGCAGTCGCATGTTGGTGGGCGCACTCCTGCTCTCGTTCGCGCCCGCCGTGTTTATGTTCTTGTTCAGTTTCGGGCTGCTTAATCGGGCCATGGAGCGCTGGTTTTCGCAGCCCGCTTCGCAAATGCGCCAGGATTCGACCCTCGTAGCGCTGGAGCTCTCTCAATACGCTGCCGCAAACGCCAGAGCGGAGGCAGAATCCCTGGCCAGCTCCCCAGGTGTCACACACGCCCTGCAAACCGGAAACTCCGAAGCGCTACTGCGGGAGATAGGCACTCACCGTATCACTCTTGAGGGTGGCTTTGCCGTCGTCTTCCGCAACGGCGCGGCGATCGGGCAGTACCAGCTGCCCCAGGACAATGGCCGGGCGATCATTCGGTCCTGGCTGGATGAAAAGGAAAGTGATGTCGCCCAGGGACAGAACCCTTTAACCATCACCGTGTTGCATGCTGCCCAGCGCAGCGACGTGCCCATGCTGGTGAGCGGAAAAGATGAATATGTACTCGGGGCAGCCAGCACCGTGGAAGGCTGCATCGTGGTCTCCGGTCTACCCCTCCCTCCCGGGCTGAGCGCAACCCTGCAGGACATTCGCTCCGGCGCCCGGGACTACGAGGCCCTCTATCGCGCCCGCAGACGGATCCGCACCACCTACCTGCTCCTGCTTTTTCTCTTGACCACGTTGGTCTTTTTCGCCAGCAGCTGGCTGGCGCTTTTTCTCTCCAAGCAAGTGACCCGGCCGGTAGAGGCTTTAGCGGATGCCATGGACGCCGTGGCCGCCGGTCATTATGCTCACCGGGTTCAGGTGGCGGCTACCGAGGAGTTGGGGGAGCTGGTGCGTTCATTCAACCGCATGGCAGAGGACCTGGAAGGCAGCCGCGCCCTGGCCGAAACCTCCACCACCCAGCTTTCGGCTGCGAATCGGGCACTGGAAGAGCGCCGCAGCGAACTGGAAACCGTGCTGGAGACAATTCCCAGCGGGGTCGTCACTCTCGACCCGCAGATGTGCGTGCTGCAGGCGAATCGCGCCTCGCGCAACCTGCTTAGCCCCCGCGAGCACCACGACCTTTCGGGCATGCCGCTGGAATCGATTTTGCCCCGCGAAATCGCCGATGAGCTGATCGTGCTGTTGCGCCGCAGCAAGCGCATGGGCCTGGCGGCTACCGAAATCGAGCTACCCGGCCCCCGCGGAGTGCTCAACGTAACCGCAACCATCGCGCGGCTCGAACTGGGCAAGGATCGCGAAGGATGCATCTTGGTCCTAGAAGATGTCACCGACTTCCTGCACGCCCAACGTCAGATGGCGTGGAAGGAAGTCGCCCAGAGGGTGGCCCACGAAATAAAAAATCCGCTCACCCCGATTGCGCTCTCCGCTGAGCGAATTCGTAGGCATGTCGATCGCCCCACCCCGGACTCGGATTCCGTGATTCGCAAATGCAGCGATGTCATCCTGGGTTCCGTGCAAACCATGCGCAGGCTGGTGGACCAGTTCGCCTCGCTGGCGCAGTTCCCCTCCTCGCGGCCTAAAGTGTCCGATCTCAACTCCATTGTGGAGAGCGCTCTGGCCTTGTTCGCTGGGCGAATTCAGCATATTCGCATCGTGAAGCGCCTGGCCGGGGGCATTCCTCCGGTATTAGCCGATCCGGAAGCATTGAAGCGCGCTCTCGCCAACCTCATCGACAACGCAGCCGAAGCGATGCAGAGCAGCTTGCTGCGTGAACTGACGATCGAGACCGGGCTCATCGAGGGCCACACCACAGCGGAGATCGTGGTTGCCGATACCGGCCATGGGCTGAATGACGAAATGCGCGAACGCCTTTTCCTGCCCTACTTCTCCACCAAACAGCGCGGCACTGGCCTGGGGCTGGCCATTGCTTCGAAAATTGTTCAGGAACACAGCGGGGCCATTCGTGCGGAACAAAACACTCCCACCGGAGCGCGATTCATCATCGAACTGCCGTTGGCCGACGCCAAGAGCACGCACGAGGCCGCTCTGGCAGGGGCGAACGGCAGGTTGACGTCATGAACCACATTCTGATCGTCGATGACGAGGCCGAGATTCGGGAATCCCTGGGCGAAATTCTTAAGGAGGACGGATACACCGTTACCAGCACCGCTTCCGCTTCCGAGGCCATGGTGCTGTTGCGTGACGCTTCCTATGACGTAATGCTGCTCGACATCTGGCTACCCGACCGGGACGGCCTGGATGTGCTGACGGAGATTCGTTCCCTGGCCATCGAGAGCACACCGGAAGTCATCATCATTTCCGGCCATGGCACCATCGAGACGGCGGTGCGCGCCACCAAGCTCGGCGCCTTTGATTTCCTGGAGAAGCCGCTCTCCATCGATCGCACCCTCATTCTGCTAAAGAATGCCGTGCAAGCGCGTCGATTGCGCAGCGAGAACCAGGAGTTCAAGCGCCAACTGCTGATGCACGTGCCCATCACTGGCGAGAGCGTCTCCATCAAGGCCTTGCGCCAGCAGATCAAATTGATGGCGCCCACCAACGGCCGGGTGCTCATCTACGGTGAATCCGGTTGCGGGAAGGAACTGATCGCGCGCGCTATCCACAGCGAAAGCTTGCGCAGCGATCGGGTGTTTGTAGAGTTGAACTGTGCCGCCATTCCCGAGGATTACATCGAAAGCGAGATCTTCGGTTATCGCCATGGTGCCGTCCCGAACGGCCCGGTGGAAAAGCTCGGGACCTTTGAACGAGCCGATGAGGGCACCTTGTTCCTCGATGAAGTCGGTGACATGAGCCTCAAAATGCAGGCCAAGGTTCTGCGAGCGTTGGACGAACAGCGTTTCACTCCGGTTGGCGCTACGCAGACCATCCAGGTCGATGTCCGGGTCATTGCCGCGACCAATAAAGACCTGGAAGAAGAGATTGCCAAGGGAAACTTCCGCGAGGATTTCTTTTACCGCTTGAACGTCATTCCGTTCTACGTACCGCCCTTGCGCGACAGGAAGGAAGATATCCCGCTGTTGGTACGCGAATTTCTGCGGGAGTTCGGCCGCCAGTATGGCCGCCCTCGGATCGAGATGAGCGATGAGGCGGTTGCGGTGCTCAAGCAATACCATTGGCCAGGCAACGTGCGCGAGCTAAGGAACGTGATCGAGCGGGTGATGATCCTGAATCCGCAGACCATCCGCATCGAACGCAAGCACCTGCCCATGCTGGTCTTCCGCGGCAGCGGCCGCAAGGGAGAAGAATTCAGCACCCTACACCAGGCGCGCGAAGCCTACGAGCGGGATTACATCCTAAAGAAAATCGATGAGTGTCACGGCAATGTTAGCCGTGCCGCGGAAGCATTGGGACTGGAACGGAGTCACCTCTATCGCAAGATGAAGAGTTTAGGCATTAGCGTGCGCGAGTAAACTTTTCGCGTGCGTCCCCTCAGCAAAGTCCGGACTCTGCTCGGAAGAAAGGCTAAGGCAATGGTGGGGCTTCGCCCCTCTTTTTTGTCCCAGGTACGCTGGGGCGAACCTGGGGCACCCGTCCAGATTTCCGCCCAGCTTTTTTGTTGGGTTGCGTCCTTGCGTCAACCTTCTCCTCCGAGCCCTGATTGGCCTGGGCAAGATCTTCCAGTTGTTTGCGCCAATCCAGGGAGTCGACGAAGTATCTTGACTCCCTCCAGTTCTCTTCGACAATCACGTGCAGCTCAAGATAGACCCTGGTGCCCAGCAGAGACTCTATTTCCTTGCGCGCGGCCGCACCTATGCTCTTGAGTTTGGTCCCGCCCTTACCAATCAAAATT
>DASRRN010000424.1:0-7061 GCA_035695685.1 Acidobacteriaceae bacterium
TTCGCCACGACGCCCACAATCTGGATGGGGTGGCCGGGTAGAGTTTTGAAGTAGCGGCCAATGACATGGTCAGCGTGGAAAAGACGCCGTGCGAATTCCTGGTTGACGATGGCGACTGGGGGACTCTTTGCCGTGTCAGCGAAGCTGATGTCCCGGCCAGAAACGAGCGGCGTACCGGCGGCTGCGAGATAGCCGGGGGAGACGCTGTAATCGGGTGCTCCAAAGGCAGCATTGATTAGGCGCATGTCCGTTGTCTCGGGGGAAAAGACGGCCGTCCCGGACTGATCGATGGCAAGAGGAGTAGAGTTCGCGTAGCCAATGGCCTCCACGCCTGGAAGCTGAGAGGCCGCAGCGAGTAGCCGGCGTTGAAAGGATGCGGCACTTTCTTTCGAGTAGCCGGCTTGTGCCAGTTCGAATTGAGCTCGCACTGCATTCGCAGGTTGGAAACCAAGTTCCATGTTGAGCGATTTCCCCAGACCTCGCAGAGCGACGAAGGCGGCGGTGACAGTGACGCAGCAGAGAGCGATCTGGGCGGCGAGAAGGATGTCGCGGAGGGCCCAGCGCCGGCCGGCGCTGGATTGACCAACACCACTTTTGATGGCATCGTTTGGATCCGCGTTCAAGATCTGACGCAGTGGCATGATGCCGAAGAGTACGGCGGCAACAAAGGAGAAGAGGCCGGCAGCCAGGATCAATGAGGGCTGCGGCAGAACAGCGAACTGAATGGGGAAACTGGTCGGCGGGCGCCAGGCGCCGAGGCCGGAGAGCGCAGCCCAGCCAAGCGCAGAGGCGGCGACGCCGGCGAGCAGGGCAAGTAGAAATGCTTCGGTCAGAACCTGGCGAAGGATGCGGAAGCGGCTGGAACCGATCGCCATGCGGATCGCTAGTTCACGGGTGCGATCAGCAGTACGGGCGGCGAAGAGACCGCCGAGATTCGCGCACGCTGCCAGGAGAACGATCCCAGCGAGGGCCATGATTCCGGCAAGGAAAGCGCGCGCGGGCGCTCCAAACGTATCGCCAAGCAGACCGGGCCGCACTACCCTGATGGATAGACCCCCTTCCTCCTTGGGAAACTGCTTTGTGATCCGGGAGGCAACGGTATTGAGATCAGCCTGCACTTGCGGAAGGTTAATACCCTCCTTGATGCGGGCAATGGCCCAGACATTGTAGTTCTGACGCCCGTCGAGCCAGTTGAATTTTTCTATCTCCGCCTCGTTGGACATGGGAACGAAGACCTGCGGCTGGAGGAATTTCTCGGTGCCGTAAAAGCCTTGCGGGGTAACGCCGATGACTGTGTATGGAAGCTTGTTGAGATGGACAGTCTTGCCGACGATGGCAGGGTCACTGTTGAAGTAGTTCTTCCACGCGGCCCATGAGAGAACGGCGACTTCAGCCGCGCCGGGATGATCATCATCGGCGCGCGCGAGGAGACGGCCAAGCAAAGGCTTGATGCTGACAACTTCAAAGTACTGACCACTGACCTCATAACCCCAAATGGGGTGGGTGGCGCCATTGGCATCGAGCCCGAAATCCATGACGCGGTCGGCTGCGACGGCGGAGAAGACGGAGTTTTGATCACGGATGTCGCGGACATCCAGGTAGGAGAAGTTTGTGCCATTCAAGCCGCGCTGAAGGGACACGATTCTGTCGGGGTTGGGTACGTCAAGAGGCCGCAGGACGAGGGCATGGAGGACGCCGAAAACGATAACGTTGGCAGCAATGCCAAGCGCGAGGGTGGTTACGGCGGTGACGGCAAAGCCTGGGGAGCGAAGCATCTGGCGGATTGCAAATCGAAGGTCTTGCACCACCGTCTCCATTCGAAACGCCACCGCCTGGTGGCTTTGCTCCCTCAACTTCGTCACATTGCCGAACTGCCGCATCGCTGCGTCACGCGCGGCCTGGGGAGTCATCCCGCCGGCGATAAACTCCTGGGCCGCCTGGGCGCGATGAAACGCCATTTCTTCGTCCAGTTCGTTGAGGAACTTCCTGCGCCACAAGAGAATCCACAGCTTCTTCATGAACTGGACGAACGTACTCATCTAAGCCTCCTTCGGGTCGCTCAAGACGCGCCCAATGGCCGCGATCATTTGCTCATATTGCGACAACTCGATGCCCAACTGCTTGCGCCCCGCGGCGGTCAGCGTGTAAAAACGGGCTCTCCGTTTTGTCTCCGTCATCTTCCATTCCGCCTTCACCCAGCCCTGCAATAGCAAGCGTTGGAGCGCCGGATAAAGCGAGCCTTCTTCTACCGTCAGCACATCGTCGGATAGGCGCTTGATGGAGAGCGCGACACCGTAGCCGTGCAATGGCGCCCGGGCGAGCGTCTTCAGGATCAGCATGTCGAGGGTTCCGGGCAGAAGGTCGGGCTTGTTGGCCATATCGCATAACCATAGATATTCTATGGATAGAATGTCAATGGCCAATTGGCCGCAACGCAATCACGTCCGGATTTGACTGTCATTGGCCGCGAACGGCCCTGAGTATGGCTTCCAGGTGCTCGCGCCTAAGCCACATCAGCGAGCCAAGAACAAGGGTCAGCAGGATCGCCGCGAGTCTATTGACCGCTTTTCGGACTGATCTTTTCTGGGCGGCCGGAATGAGCTCAGGGTTTGAATGGCCGGATCGATTTGGGGCCTTCAAGTAGACAGCTTTTTGGTTCCTGCGTTCTTTAATTTTGGCGATCATGCCGCGGATGAACCTCTCCTGGATACTTCCGAATGGTTGATCCGTAGTCAGGTATGTCCAGGTTGCACCGCGTTCCATCGGACTGAGGCCAGATGCCCGGGTCTCCGCGACGCGTTTGCGAATTTCTTCGTCAATGGTCTGTTCGAACTCTTCAAACATTTGGTGAACTGTCTTCAGGAAGTAGTGAAGCGGGTCTTTGCCGCCCAACGATACCCACTGGGAGCCATCGCGCAATTCCGCGACCGCCTCGAGATGTTCGGCCCAGAACTCATCGATGGTGGCGAGGGATATCAGTCTCTCCAGTTCGGATGAACAGGGCCTTTTCCCGCTGAGGATCGACTGCCGCCTTTGCTGGACGGCTTGCCGCTGCCCCTCAATCACGTATTCATATTTGGCAAGGAATTTGCGAGCCTCGAGGTGTTGGCCTTCGATGAGCCGCTGAATGCTCTCAGGAGTGTGGTGGAAATCGGAATCGTTGATGCCATACTTTACAAGCAGTTCATCTTCGAGCGAGACGAAGAATTGGGAACTGCCCGGGTCGCCCTGGCGTCCAGAGCGCCCACGTAGCTGATTATCGATGCGGCGACTCTCGTGCCGGCTGGTTCCGAGTATGAATAATCCTCCCAAACGATCCACACCTTCACCTAATCGAATGTCGGTGCCGCGTCCGGCCATATTAGTGGAGATCGTCACGGCTCCACCTTCGCCTGCTCGAGCAATGATCCCAGCTTCCTCTTCTTCGTTGCGTGCGTTCAGAACATGGTGAGGAATATCCGCCAGTTGAGCGCTGAGACGCTCCGACTCCAGCACGCTGCTGGTTCCTACCAGTACAGGCTGACCAGTTTCGACGATGCGCCGCACTTCGGCTGCAACAGCTTGCTCTTTCTCTTGTTTGGTGGCAAATATCCTGTCTGGCAGGTCGACGCGGATGTTGGGACGGTTAGGAGGAATCACCTCTACTTCGATCGAATAGATGGAATGAAACTCGTCTGCCTGAGTCGCTGCCGTCCCGGTCATGCCACAGATCTCGGGGTAAAGCGAAATCAAATTCTGGAGGGTGATGGATGCAAGAACTTTCCCCTCCGCCTTGGGTACCACTCCCTCCTTTGCTTCAAGTGCGGCGTGCAAGCCAGCAGGCCACCGCCGCTCCTTCACGATGCGTCCCTTGAACTCATCGATGGATTCGATGGACTGGCTTTGAACCATGTAGTCGATGTCCCGGCGGAGAAGTGTGCGAGCATGGATGGAATTCTGAACGGCAATCAAAAG
This sequence comes from Acidobacteriaceae bacterium, assembly GCA_035695685.1. Taxonomy (GTDB): domain Bacteria; phylum Acidobacteriota; class Terriglobia; order Terriglobales; family Acidobacteriaceae; genus PALSA-350. The sequence continues at coordinate 3,955 of DASRRN010000424.1, forward strand.
CCGCAGGTTCTCCCCGGCAAATAGATTGGGGCATCTGAAGGCGTCTTCCACAGCCTGAATCCCTGCTTCGGTGAGGGCAATGTTGCGCGCGTATTCATCGAAAGTAAAATGCAAGGGATGTTTGAAGTGGCGAGTCAATTGGTCGACACGATCAGCTAGCGTAGTTTCCGCTGGCTGTCCGCCGGCGAGCACCAGGGGAATGCGCGCTTCATCGATCAGGATGGAATCGGCCTCGTCGACCACCGCTGCTGCGAACGGTCGATGCACCTGGTCTTTGGGGTAGAGAGCGGTCTGGTCACGAAGAAAATCGAAGCCGATCTCATTGGCAGTGGCATAGGTGATATCGCAGGCATAGGCTTGCTTCCTCTCGCGACAGTCCATGTTCTGCTGGATGCAACCAACGGAAAGACCAAAGAACGCGTAAATGGGCTTCATCCATTTGGCGTCCCGACGCGCGAGGTAGTCGTTCACCGTCATGACGTGAACGCCGTTGCCCGCCCGTGCCAGCCAGGCCACTGCTGGAGCGGCGCTGAGCGTCTTGCCTTCGCCCGTCTGCATTTCGGCGATCTTTCCATCGGCAAGGGCAAGTGCACAATGGAGCTGGACATCGAACATTTTGAAGCCGAGAAGACGCTCGGCTAGAACTGCTGTCACAGCAAAGGTTTCAGGCAATGTATGAGCGTCTCTCGCAACAGCTTTCAAGTCCTCGTCGGATACCCCATCGAGTTGACCGCGGCGGGAATCGATCCAGTCAATGGACTTCTTACGGTACACAGCCGAGGCCGGTCCCAAAGGCAAACCCTTAAACAAATGGCGCACGTGGCACCTCCTGTCCAGGCGGTACTGAGTTATCTTTTTGAATTCCGCGGCTTAGAACTGGACGAGCGAGGAACGGGTGGGAGGGCGCTGGTAGACGGAAGGCCAGACGAACCTATTGCTCTGAGGAGCCTTGTGGTGTGGTGGGAAGGGAGTTGACGTTTCTTCCCAGATGATAGGCGGCTTCAGATTGGAGAGTTGCTGCTCACCATGCTGCTCTGACAGGCATAAAAGCACTTGAATCTCAGCGCCGCGTTCCGTTCGCACGGACGGGACAGCGTATCCCGACCCGAGAGCGAGCACTGCGGCGAGAATCCAAATTGCGTGAAGCTGTTTCATGCGCAAACAGTATTACACGGGCCGCTCAGCACTGGCCTCGCCGGTTCCACGTAGAGTCATCGCTGCTCGTCGGCTGCTATGAATGCGGAGCCAAGTGAGCAGCCTTTTGGGGTAATATTGCTGCCTAGGATTGCCATGGCGTAATCGACAGGAGGGGCATTGCCCGATTCAACTGAGGACCGCAGGATCCATCATTCACACGACCACTCGCATGCGCATCATCACCAGCATTCACTAGAACGCGCCCACCCGCGCAATCATGTTGTCGCCGGCGGCGGCCACACCTCGCGCCGCGACTTCTTCCGTGTACTGATGGGGGGCGCCTTGACCGGCGCCTCGCTTCTGGAACTGGCTTACCATCGCGCAGCGTGGGCACGCGCAGCGGCTCCCGCTTCCGATGCCAAGCTGTTCGACCTGCAAAAGGTCGCAAACGGCATTTACTTCGCCCATGCCCGTCCCCAGGCCTTGTTGAATTGCAATGCCGCCATCTTCGTTCGGTCAAAAGATGTGGTCGTAGTCGATGCCCACTCCAAGCCCTCGGCCGCCGCTTCTCTCATTCATCAGATCAAGCGGGATATCACCGAGAAACCGGTTCGTTACGTTGTGAACACACACTTTCATTGGGACCATACTCAGGGCGATCATGCCTATCGCCTGACCGGCGAAAAAGTCGACTTCATCGCCAGTTCGGCCACCAAGCAGCTTATGTCGGACCTGGCGGTCGCCAGAATGAAGGCTTCAGTGGGAGCAGTACCGCAACAGATCGACGCACTGCGCGATCGGGCCGCGCGCTCCACCTCGCCTGCCGAAAAGGCTTTTTGCGCGGACCAGATCGCGCAGATGAAGGCCTACGAGACCGAACTCAAAAACTACACCCTGGAATTGCCGACCATCACCTTCGATACGTCGTACTTGCTGCGGGATCCGGCGTTTGATTTGCACATCGATTTTCATGGGCATTCCCATACCGCTGGAGACGCGTTCGTCTTCTGCCCGCAGCAGCGCGCGATCGCCACTGGCGACGCGATACATGGCTTCCTGCCCAATATTGCGGACGGCTTTCCGCGTGCGTGGCCGGGCACCATCGACACCGTCGGCCGCGCCGATTTCCAGTACCTGATGGGCGGCCATGGCCCGCTGCAGACGGATCGCATAGTGATGACCAGCCAACGGAACTATATCGAAGAATTGACGGAGAAGGTCGCGGAGGGCAAGAAGGAGGGCCTAAGCCTGGCCGATATGCAACAGCGTTTCACCGTGGCTTCGCTCAAGTCTCTCCAGTCCAGCGGGTACAAAGAATTTCTGGTGCGAACCAGCGAACAGAGCAACGCGCATTTCGGCAAGATGCCTCCGCTGCAAGAGGACGTCAACGCGAATATCGGGGACGTTTACACCAACCTCGACCGTGTTTAGTGAGACTGTTTCTCCGAAAAATGAGGGTTGATTTATGTCGCCGAAATCGCAGCCGGATGTGGTGATTCGCGCCGCCAGGGTGGAGGACAGTTCCGTCTGCGGTCAGATTTGCTACGATGCCTTTTTCAAAATCAATCAGGCGCATGGATTTCCCTGCGATTTTCCCGGACCGGAGCGGCCCATCGAGTCGCTCTCAAAGATGTTTACCAACCCTGGCTTCTACTGCGTAGTGGCGGAAGCCGCAGGGCGCATCGTGGGAAGCAATTGCCTCGACGAGCGCTCCATGATCGCAGGCGTCGGCCCGATTACCGTTGACCCCGGAGCCCAACACGTGGGCATTGGGCGGATGCTGATGCAGGCGGTGATGGATCGAGCCAACGGGCGCCATGCCGCTGGAACGCGGCTGGTGCAGGCTGCATTTCACAATCGCTCGCTCTCGCTCTACACCAGCCTGGGGTTCGATGTCCGAGAGCCCCTTTCCTGCCTCCAGGGACGGACCCTCGAACGGAGTATCACCGGATGCGTGGTTCGACCGGCAC
>DASRRN010000425.1:0-6281 GCA_035695685.1 Acidobacteriaceae bacterium
CATAGCGCATGTATCCTTCGGCTTCATACACCAACTCCGGCTTGCCATCGCCGTCCACATCTTTCAACACCGTCTCTTCGCTCTGAATCAGCGGTACGACTTTGAATTTCTCCCAGCGCCGCGATTCGCCTTTGGGATTGACGTAGAGAACGGCGCCGTCCTTCCCGCCTCCCGCGTGGCTGGTGGTCAAAACGTCTGGCCAGCCATCGCCCGTAAAGTCATAGGCGTGTTCCACCCAGTCGTTCATCGAGTATTGCCTCGAAGCGTTATAAGCTTCGGCCGGGTAAATCTCTCGCGAGGTCAGGTAATCAGGGCCAAAATAAATGAACGGCCCGGAGACGATATCCATTTTGCCGTCACGATTGAAGTCTGCAGCGGCCGCCGACCAGCCGTAGTAAAAGGGGCTCAGGCGTTGCATGCGGAAGCGGCTCCCAACTTCCTCCGCAGGATCCTTCTTGATGGCGAGATCCTTGTAAACCACATTCTTGAATCGGATTTCACTGCCTTTGCCGACGTAGAGCGCGATCGGGCCGTACCCATTCATCTCTTCCGTGGCGACACTTGCCTGCCCTCCGCCATTGTTCATGAAAGCGCGCAGGATATCGGCATCGAGCAATAGCTCGATCTCGTTCCATTCCCCTTCACGGATGCCCTGCCGCGGCCGGCTGATCGGGATCGTTACCCCGGCAGGAGCACTCGGCAGCGCTGGGAAGTGCATGGGGCGTGCAGGAGCAGACGGATCGGGGGGAGGCGGCGCGAACCTGATCTGCCCTCCGGCGGCTCGCAATTCCTTCTGCTGGATCGGGTTTCCTCGATTATCGAGCGTGAGGTTATAACCCTTAAGATCGTTATCTTTGATCGCCAGGTACGTTCCCTGCAGGCCCTCCGCCGTAGGCCGCAACCGCAGCAAGACACCGGTATCGCAGGGACCGGCACACTGAAAGGCTGCGTAGACACCGGTATCCTGAAACGAGCGATCGAGCACCAGCCAGCCGGCGCCGGCCGTTCCTTTGCCAATGATTTCGCCGTGATCTGCGTGCCAGTCAGCCTGTCCCAGGGTGTGCCAGCCGGCAAGCGTTGGCCCGCCGCCATCGGGCAGAAAGCTGGGACCGCTCAACGTGGGTGCCGCCTCCTGGCCTCGACTTCTGGCCACGGGGATCGCAATCAGAGAGAGAGTGATGACAGAGACCGGCCAAATCCGCTTTGCGTAACCCGGAACTGGCTTGGTCCCATGACGGTTTGCTTGCTTCACATTATGCAATGGCGATTTCATTAGATCGCGAAAAGTTATCATGCCTGCCGAAACACAGTCAATCGGCAGAGTAGCAACCCAGATGCAGTCCCACGGGCGGCGTTGCTGTTGGAGCAAAGAACGAGGACCTCTTCCCTGGACGGGTGCCCCATGTTCGCCCCACCTGCCCCGGCGTGCCGTGGGGCGTACATGGGCCGAAAAAGAGGGGCGCAGCCCTCCAACGCTATTGCTACGCGAGCAAAAGACTACGACCAAGAGCACGAACCCTTGGTGTATTGAGTGAAAGCATTGGAAAAATCCGTATTCAGCCCATGTACGCCCCACGGCACGCCGGGGCAGGTGGGGCGAACATGGGGCACCCGTCCAGAACCAAAGACGGTGGGTGGGAGATCAAATGCGCCACAGCTTCCGGATTAATCTGGACAAGTCTGTTTGAGATTAGCCCAGCCCATGAGTCCAGCCCATGAGTCCAGCCCATGAGTCCAGCCCATGAGTCCAGCCCACGAGTCCAGCCCATTAGCCCAGCCCATGAGTCCTGGGTACGATTTGATAGCATGATCCAGCCTGTCCCGGCGTGCCGTGGGTCCCGCAGGGACGGCTGAATTCATCCAGAACGTCAGTCCTCACTACCGATCGAGCCGCGTACGGCAACGCTGAAGCCGTGCCCTTTATGCAAAGACTTTCAGGAAGAATGGCATGCCCAAAAAGGTCGAGCTTTATGATGGCGAGTACGGTAACTATGATTCCGACATTTACCGGCAAGTACGAATCGAGACCTACGGCGTAGATTTCGGTCAGACCAGTTGGGTCACAAATGAAGAGTCAGAGCAGATTCCGGGCCTGCTGGAACTCACCCGTAACTCATCGGTGTTGGAGATCGGTTGTGGCTCCGGGGTCTACGCCTTGCACCTAGCACAAACCACCGGTTGCAGCGTCACAGGTCTCGACATAAATGCTCTGGGTATCCGCAACGCGAACCAGTTGGCCTTGAACAGTGGCCTGGACCGACAGATACGGTTTGCAGTATGCGATGTTTCAAAACCCCTGCCATTTGCGGATGAAACCTTCGACGCAGTTTTCTCAAACGATGTGCTGTGCCACATTCAGGGAAGACTCTCTCTCCTTGCCGAGATGTACCGCGTTCTGAAGCCCGGCGGAAGGCCGATGTTATTCAGTGACGCCCTGATCATCGGAGGCCTGATTTCGCAGGAGGAGATCGCCACCCGCAGTTCGATCGGGTTTTATTTGTTTAGTCCTCCGGGAGAAAACGAGCGCTTGATCCTGCAAGCCGGATTCATTGATCTCAAAGTATCGGATACGACGGAGCAAGCAGCCTGCATCGCAGCCAGGTGGCGCCAGGCGCGGCAGAAATACAGAGAGCGCCTGCTCGCCGTGGAAGGTGAACAGACATGGGCGGGGCTGCAACGATTCCTTTCCAGCGTGCAGGGACTGACCGAGGAAAGACGTCTGCTCAGGCTTCTCTACCAGGCACGGAAAGCGTGAGGTTTCGATCAATGCTCGAAAAGCAGCATGACGTAGGCGAGAAAGAGTAAGCAGTGCACCGCGCCCATCAGCACGTTGGTTCGATTGCTGGTAAAGGTAAGGCCTGATACCGCGAGGGTAAGCACCAGCAGTACAGAATTCGCCGGGTCGAGCCCCAGGACCACGGTCTTTCCGGTTATCAAACCAATCGTCAAAACCGCGGGAATGGTCAAACCGATCGACGCCAGCACAGAACCCAACAGGATGTTGATCGAGCGCTGTAGATCATTGGCCAGTGCCGCCCGGGTTGCGCTGAGCGATTCGGGAGACAGGATGAGCGCAGCCACCAGGAAACCTCCCAACGCTGCCGGCGCGTGGAGAACGTCGATCCCGTGGTCGATGGGAACCGCGATTTCCTCCGCCAGCACAATGATGGGCAGCAGGTACATCACCAGCAATATCCCATGATAAGTAAGCGAATTGGTTTCTGCGTGGGCTGCTGCCTCGACCGCAGCGATTGCCCCGCCCGCCGGCCTGACGAAATAGTCGCGATGCCTCCAGTTCTGGATAATGAGAAAGAGAACATAGATGGCGATCGACATCACTACCAGGAAAACGGACTGAAAGGCAGAGAACGTGGGCCCTGGAGAGGCTTCGGTGAAGTTCGGGAGCACCAGGCCAAGCACTGTCAACGACACAATCAGAGACAGGAAAGAGTTAGCTCCCCGCAGGTTGTATTCCTGCTCGCGGTGGCGCAGGCCGCCCAGCAGCAACGCGACCCCGATCATGCCATTGAGCACAATCATCACCACCCCAAACATGGCGTCGCGTGCCAGGGCCGGTTTGCCCTCACCCGTCAGCATGACCGCGGAGATCATCATCACTTCGATACCGATGACGGCAAGCGTGAGCACCAACGTGCCTAATGGCTCGCCAAGCCGTGTAGCCAGACTCTCTGCGTGATGTACGACGGCGAAGGCCGCGCCCATGATTACGGCGAAGAGCCAAACCAGCATCCAGGCGAACCAGAACGGATTCGACAGATCGGCGAGCCACCCTTTACCAAACAGCAGAAACAAAGCCGTCGTGACGAAGGCCACCGCCAGCAGCCATTCCCGCCGCAAACCCGATACAGAAACGGAACTCATGCAGTAGTCCTACCAGAAAAGAGAAGTCATTGGTGACCATTCCATGGCAACGGACCCCTGGCGGAATCTTTGCCTTTAACATGGCGGTCCCTCATCGGCGGAACGTTTGCTACGCGAGCGGAGAACACGGCGGCCTACGGGCACACGCCAACCTGCGTACGGCCGAAGCGATACAAATAGAGACGTTGTCCTTAATGGATCAGGAGATGCCGGCGATGATCTTCCGATATTCATCCTCGGTGAAGGCGCGGAGCGTTTCCGTGTGAACGCTTCCTTTCGACGCTAGAGCGAGGCTCATGCGGGCGAAGGTCGCGTCATCGGGAGCTTCGGCCACAATCGCCATATCGTATTGACCCATCAGCGCGAAGACACTGATGATCTTGCAGCCGGCAGCCTCAAAGGCTTTTTTCCCGGCATCCAGGCGGGCAGGGCTGTCCTTGATCTTTTCCACGCCTTCTTTTGTCCAACGCAATAAGGAAAGATATGTCGCCATCGTTGAAACCTCGGCGCGAATTATAGCCCCCGAACCTTATCTTTGGCCGGGAAGGTAAACTGTGGCCAATGGTACTTACATGACCTGGCTGATCTGGGCCGTCCTCTCTGCTCTGTTCGCTGCCGCAACCGCCTTGCTGGCCAAGGTCGGTGTCGCCCATGTGGATCCGAACCTGGCGACCGCCATTCGAACCTCAGTGGTCGTGGTCTTTGCCTGGACCATCGCTCTCAGTCTCGGTTCGCACGCCGGTTTCCTTCACGTGGGCCGCCGCAGTTGGCTGTTTCTCATCGCCTCGGGTCTGGCAACCGGCTTATCGTGGATTTGTTATTTTCATGCCCTCTCCCTGGGAGAGGCATCGAAGGTAGCACCCATCGACAAGTTGAGCGTGGTCTTTGTTGTGCTTTTGGCATGGCCCCTGCTCGGGGAAACCATTTCGCTGGCTAAGGCGGCTGGGGTGCTGTTGATCGCTGCTGGCGCTATCGTTCTCGCCTGGGCCTAACCAGCCCGTACATACAGGAAACAAAACGATGGGCTTCACCCCGCCGCCAGTCGCGTGCTCTCCGCTATCTGTTTGAACCGCTCGACAATAGGCCGCGAGTCTCCTGCGAGCCAGGCGAGTTCAATGTGGCTCACCGCCTTTGCGCCGCGAAGCGGAAGGCAAACGACCTCCGTCGAGGCGATACGGCGAACACATGCGGGCGCGATCGAAACTCCCTGCCCGGCGGCAATCAACTGCAGGATAGTGAGCCAGTGAGATGCTTCCTGAACAATTTGCGGACGAAACCCATGCTCCTCACACAGCGTCAAAGGTTTCTCATAGGCCCGCGCGCCCGCGCTGCGAGGGTAGTAAACGAAGGGATCGTCACGCAGCGAGGCGACCGAGATAGTCTTCTGCTTCGCGCAAGGATGGGTTGCCGGCAGAACAGCGACGAACGGTTCGGAGAGGATCGTGGTTACTTGAAGGCCCTCGAAGGGATCTCCGTCGCGCAGAATCCCCGCGTCGAGCGTTCCGTTCTCCAGTCCATCGGTAACTAAAGCCGTGAAGGATTCATGCAAATGCAGCCTCACTCGCGGATAAGCCTTCCGATAGGAGCGGAAGATGCCAGGCAGCGTAGTCAGCATGGCGGATCCGATGAAGCCGATATGCAGCGAGCCAACGTCGCCCCGCCCAATGCTGCGCGTCTCGTCGATATCACGCTGCACATTGCGCAGCGTGCGCTGCGCGCGCTGCAGTAAAGCGTCGCCGGCAGTGGTTAAGCTGACAGAACGGGAGGTGCGTGTGAAGAGTGGATATCCAAGCAACTCCTCTAGCTTGCGAATCTGCTGTGAAAGGGGCGGCTGAGCAAGATGGAGTCGTTCCGCCGCGCGCCCAAAGTGCAACTCCTCAGCAACCGCGACAAAGTAACGCAGATGTCTCAGCTCAATATCTCTATCCATATACAAAACATCTTAATCCAGCAAAACAAGATATTGGACGTAATCGATGCGCGGATGCAGACTGCTGTTAGGGGAGAGGAAAATGCATAACGACGGGACTCAAGTGATGAGCGATGAGCATGCGGTCAATCCTCCGCAAATTGAAATTCAACCACTTAAATCGGGAGAGGATGCGACTGCCTTCAGGACCCTGAACGAAGAGTGGATCACTCGCTACTTCACCCTGGAAAAAATGGATCGCGAAACTCTGAGCGACCCGGAGAGCAAGATTCTCAAGAAGGGCGGATGTATCCTCATGGCTTATCTCGGCCAGCAGGCAATTGGCTGTGTCGCTTTGATTCCCATGGGCAACGGTGTGTATGAACTCTCGAAGATGGCGGTTTCGCCGCCAATGCGTGGGCTGGGGATCGGCCGCAGGTTGCTTGAGCATGCCGTTGCGCAGGCGAAGCGCATGGGTGCCAGGTCATTG
>DASRRN010000426.1:0-11669 GCA_035695685.1 Acidobacteriaceae bacterium
AAGTTCAGCCGTCCCTAGTGGGACTAAATTCCCAAATCCCTGAGGTACGCTCTTCGTGCCGTTTGCGCAGAAATCGTCCTTGTCCGCAGTCTGTCGAGACCCTGCCCAGATCCCATCAAGGCCCGGAGGGCCGTCCGCTAAACTATGTCAGCCCAACCCGGAAGGGCCGGGTTGGAAATTCCCGTCATGATCCCGCCTGCCCCGGCCTGCCGCGGGAGCGCCATAAGCGCGGCACTCATGTTGTCCTCAACCAATCTGCGGCGTGGAGACGTCCCGTCTTGACCACAAATCTGAAGACGGCGCCCGGGTACCCTTTATGCAATAGATTCATATATCTAAATTGGCGGAACACAGAAGTTTGGGTAGTCACCGCTCTGAGGCTTTGTATCAGGGCACGACTTTTAGTCGGGCCGTAAATCCTCCCGCCGCCGAGGGCTTTATAGCCCCTGAGGTACGTTCTCCAGGTGAGGAGAAACTCTGTACGAAGGGCACGGCTTCAGCCGTGCCATAAACGTTTGCGCCCTTGACGGCTTCAGCCGCTGAGGTACGCTTTTCGAAACGCCTGACTGCAAACAATGGCTGCCGGCCGCTGTTTAAAAGTGGCTTGGTTCGTAGACAGAAACGGGGCTAGGATCACGTCCCCGAACTCATACGGCATCGTAACTGTCGTCTTCCGGGGGGGGTCAGCCTACTCAAAATCGGGACGAACCGGCCGTCGGTCAACGCTCTGATGGAATGACGGATGGACAAATCATCGAATGTCCGACCTCACAAAGCCGCAACGCACTGCGCGTACGTAGTCATGGTCGGTCTTACCGGCGCTAAGCACGTCGCCGTCGCCGAAGAGCACGCCCCACGCGAGCATCGAACCGGGCGGGGGAACGAGCGGACTGGGGGCGTACGTCGAACCCGACCAGTAATAGGCCTTCGACGGGCCGGCCGACTGCGTGCAACTGCACTCCTTAGTATGGTTGGCGCCATCTACAGTACAGCCTAATGTGCAGTGGTTGTTGAAGGCCGCATCCACCGGCGGAAGGTAGGTCTCGTAGTCCACGATGCTCTGCAGCTCCTTGACGTTGGGTATCCGCCAGTCGCAGTGGCCGGCGAAGCAGGGCGGGGTGTTGAGCTGGGCAACCCACTGGAAGATCGTCATCTGGCCGCCTGAGACGTTGCACGTCCCGTCGCCCGAGCATTCCGCGTCGGTGCCGCATAACTTGGTGGAGCTGTTCGAGCACGTCCCCTCCCACGGGTAGGTGTTGTTCCAGTTGTGGAGACCATCGCTGGCCTGGTCCTTCTTCTCCCACATGAGCTTGCTGTTTTCGTCCGTGATCGTGCCGTCGCCGTTGTCCCGGTATCTGAGCGGCGCCCCAGCCCTGATGTCACCGTCATCGCCCGCCACGTAAGAAGTCGTCTGCCCGGTGGCCGGAAACCTCTGAGGTTCGAAAGATGGCGTGCAACCCTCAGCAGATTGGCCATCTTGGGCCCACGCCGAACCCTCCGCAGATTGGGCATATACAGCGCCCGCCCACAGCAACGTGGCGCACAACGCAATAAGCTTTAATCCATTCGTATCCAAAAGGGGCATGGGAACCGCCTCTCTTCAGCGCTCTTTGGGAGGAAACAAAATTCGCGTCGCTCAACATTCTAGCCCAGCTTCCCCCTGCCGGAGTTCACCATTCGGACTGCATGGACAGGCATCAGTTCCTGCGGGTGTTAGCGGGGAGAGAGTAGAGCGAGATACTCTCCGAAAAGATTTTGCCTAGTCCAGGTGCAACGGATTTTCTTACAGAGATTTTCAGCGGTTATCTTAAACTTGGAGATTGCTGGGATTTTGTCAATTGGACTAGATCGCCCCGGGCAGCCGCAGGAGCTGTTTGCGGCGATAGTGGTCGGCGCGTGCCATATAGCTCTCTTTCGGTTCAGTCGGGTGTTTCATTAGCCTTGTGCGCGCGAGGGGCGGCGCCCTTCAGAATCCCTTGGAAGTGTAATCAGTTATCACATCAGGCGGTAAGCCCTGCTGAAGTGCGACGAGACGGGTTGCGCACATTTCCAATCGCTTTCAAGGCTCATCAAGTGAAGCCTGTCAATGTCTAAGGGTCTCTAGAAATGCGCTCCTGCTCATGGTCCTACATCTCGAGGGGTTGGCCTCGTAGACCCTGCTCCGAGGCCATTCGATGATAAATCTGAAGGTCCCCTCTTGCGCGGCAAAAATTGGATTGCCCCGCGTGTGGGGAGGGCGTACATTGGCAATGCGTCTTGGCCCCGAACGGGGCTTTTCCTGGGCGGCCGCTTGCACCCGCATTAAAGAGGATCAACAAGTGGCGGGACTACTTCATCGGTTTGACAATTCCTTCCTGGTCGGTTCCGTGTCGGTAGCGCAAAGGCGTGTTTGATACTCCGACAGCAACGATAAGAAATGCGGTTTCCTGTTTTCGACCCTAGAGGACAGGGGTGGTTCCTCTGCGAGGATCGATGAATTCCGACGACGGTAGAAGCACGCGCCGCGAGGTTTTGGTCCAGTTGGGAGCTGCTGTCGCTGGCCTGAGCGTGAACAGCACCTTCGGACCGATCAGTCCGGCCCAAGCGCGGGATCAGGGCCTTCCCTGGAAGCATTTCAGTGCAGAAGAGGGCAAAGCCTTGGAGGCGCTGGGTGATGCCCTTTTACCGGGCGCACAGCAGGCGGGAATCGCTCACTATATTGACCACCAGCTTGGCCAAGAGGCCCCGCTGCTCTTTCTTCAGTACATGGACTTACCCGGGCCCTACGTCGATTTCTACAAGCAGGGCCTGAGCTGCTTGCAGCAGATGAGTCAGACGCGCTTCGGAAGCTCCTTCGAAGGGTGCACGCCTGAGCGAAAATCCGCGATGATTCGAGATATGTTGAAAGGCAGTGTGTCCGGGTGGAATGAACCGCCGGCATTCCTCTTTTACTTCGTGATCCGGAACGATGCCGTGGATGTCTGCTACGGCACGGCTGCCGGTTTCAAGAAACTCGGCGTGCCTTACATGGCGCTCCTCGAGCCGCCCAGGAAATGGTAACTCCGCATGGACAAGGTGGACATTGTCATTGCCGGGTCAGGAGCTTCCGGCAGCCTACTTGCCGCTGAGTTGTCTCAGGCTGGGAAGACAGTCCTGGTGCTTGAGGGCGGGCCCGAGCGCACTTCTCGGGATCTCTACAGCTCCCAGCTGTGGGCGCGGCGTATTAAGTGGTCGGGACCGCGCACGGAGACCGGAGGGCGCGACCCACTCGCGGTAAATTTCGGCTCGGGGTGGGGAACGGGCGGAGCTTCTCTGCATCATTATGCCGTCTGGCTCAGACGCCACGCGGATGATTTTGATCTGCGAAGCCGCTTCGGGGTGGGATTCGATTGGCCGATCACTTATGACGAGCTCCGCCCCTTCTACGATCAGGTGCAGAAAGAAATCGGCATTTCTGGAGACACTGAGGCGGAAGTGTGGAGGCCTCCAGGCGACCCCTACCCGATGCCTCCACGCAAAATCTTCAATCAAGCCAAAATCATTGCGGAGGGATTTCGAAAGCTGGGCATGCGCACCTCGCAGGTGCCGATGGCCATCAACTCCACGGAATACAACGGCCGCCCGGCATGCGTTTATGACGGTTGGTGCGATGCAGGGTGTCCTATCATGGCTCTGGGCAATCCGTTGGCAGTTTATCTGCCACGCGCGAGAAAGACAGGCGCAATTATTGCACACAACCGTTGCGTCACCCGCGTTTTGATGAACGAAAATGGCGATCGGTGCGCCGGAGTGGAGTACTACGATGAGAGTGGCGTGCGTCACGTACAGGAAGCGAGCCTCGTGATTGTCGCTTCCTATGCCTTCCAGACCCCGCGTATTCTTCTCAATTCCGCGAATGCCAAACACCGAAATGGCCTGGCTAACTCGAGTGGGTTGGTCGGCAAGCATATGATGACGCACATCTCCGGGAACATCTTTGGCTTGTTCAAGGAGAACACGGAGAATTATCTGGGCACGACGGGCGGTCAACTCCTATCGCAAGAACGATACGCGAAAGACCCTCGCAGAGGGTACGTGAATAGCTCTCAATGGCTGATTGCTAACGCGCTCAAGCCGAATGATCTGTTAGGCATTGCAAATTCCCGTCCGGATCTGTTTGGCAATGCGCTGCACACATTCATGCAGACTGCTTGCAAGCATCTGGCAACGATGACTTTCGTCGGCGAGAGTTTGCCGGACTCTGAGAACCGGTTGATATTGAGCAACGCAAAAGACAGATTTGGGTTGCCCCTCGCCCGGGCCACGCATTCTTTCGGAACCGATGACCTCAAGTGCTATAGAGATGGCGTTGAAGAGGGCAAAGCAATCTTTCGCGCAGCAGGGGCTTACGAGGTTTGGGCGAGCGAGCACGTCCGCATGCACGCCATGGGCGGCGCGATGATGGGCCGCGACGCCCGAGCGTCCGTCACGAACAGCTATGGACAGACGCATGATGTTCCCAACCTCTTTATAGCGGGGCCCAGTCTCTTTCCGACATCAGCAGCTGTTAACCCCAACTTCACGATTCATGCTGTGACGCTAAGGACGGCCCGCCACATCATCGATAGCTGGACAGTCCTCAGCTGACGTGTCCCGGACGAGTGTGAACAGAAGCAACTAATAGGAGGTTCAATTATGCCCTTCGCTGATCATGATCAGGTACTGAAGTTCTGATGCTGCCAGTACATTACCGGCAGATTCCTGATAAACAGGGAGGGAGGTGCAACGGGGGTCAGCCTGTTACTCAACATCGTAGATGTTGACCTACCTGTGCCTCTGCATAAGCACACTGTAGAAGAGGCGGTACTCATGCTCGAGGGAACCATCTGGATGCAGATCGGAAACGATCAATACACAGTCGGTCCCGATGAGAGCGCGATCATTCCGCCCGACACCGCATAAATGGGAAACGCTGGTTCGGAACGTGCCCGTATGTTATGGGCTTGGGGAGGAGCCGATCCATTTCGGGATGCAACGTATTTGAAGGGGCAGCCTCGGCGCGAAGACTAGTTTTTTTGCAACAGCGAGCTGTCGACGCGCAGAACCCGGCCTAAGAATCGAGGTTCACCGCGACAGTGTTCCGCCCATAGGATTGATTTCGGTATGACAACAGTTCACTCACACTCGCTGCTCGTTTCTGGTAAGTGCACTGATGGTATGTTCTCTGTTGCAATGTTTCCGCAAGAAACCGTGTGGTCAGCGTTGGTGCTTGAGCGACTCAGTAGCACGCATCGAGGATCACGACTTCCCAACACGTCATTAAGCGAATATAAGCGGAAAATAAGGAGTATCGTATGGCAAACCTGGATTTGGTCGCACTTTGGGAAGAACACTGCCGCTGCGAGTTTGAGACGCGGGATGCGAATGCCACCATGGCTACAATGGTTTCGCAGCCCTATGTCAACCACATCCCGACCATGACAGGCGGGGTGGGACACGAACAGCTAAAGCGCTTCTACGCCTACCATTTCATACCGGTCAATCCGCCCGACTTTTGTCTGACGCCGATTAGCCGCACTGTTGGGACCGACACTATCGTGGACGAATTCATCGTCCACTTTACGCATACCACGCTGATGGATTGGCTGCTGCCGGGGATTCCGCCGACCGGGCGCGCCGTGGAAATCCCGACGGTGGCCATTGTCAAGTTCGAAGGCGACAAGGTGGCGCACGAGCATATCTACTGGGACCAGGCTTCGGTGCTAGTTCAGATTGGTCTGCTTGACCCTCGCGGATTGCCTGTGGCAGGGGCGGAGACAGCTCACAAAGTGGCAGATAAATCGCTGCCCGGCAATCGCCTGATGGAGCGCTGGCGCGAAAGCGAAGGGAAAAAAGTCTGAGCTCTTCGTGTTATGTGGGCGGAGATACCGTTCAGCTGCTGACAAGGCGCGCTGTGGTCACAGAGTGACCCGTAGATCTCCCGCAGACCAGATTTTCCCCCGACGAAAAGCTAACGCAAGCACCTCGAACCTCCCAGACTGTTACAAACCGGAAATCACCTCGGCCATTTGCGGGACGGACGAGGGGCCATTTGCGGGATGGGACGGAATAACCCCCATCAAAAACCGCGCCGGCGCAAAGAACAAATCCCGTCTTATTTGACCGAATTAAGCAGACGGTCAACTACGCGCCAAACGAGAACATCCCCTGATTGTCTCCCGGCTTCGCCTCCCGCTTGGGTCCACGCTTTTGCAAAGCAAGGCGCCGCTTTGTCTGTCTCGACTTCTCCACCAGCCAAAGTTCCGCGAGCCCATTACGGTATGCGGATAAAGCCCACCGGGGGTCCGCCGCCCGCATGGTAATGATAGAAACCGGCGATCGCGCCTCCATCGTTGATGCTGGTCGTGGTGGTCTGATTGCCCTCCGGCGGATCGAAGGAAGTGATGGTTCCATAAGGGTTGCGTACAAACCCGTGCTGGATCCCAGCCGCGTCCGTGTATGACCCTGTGATGTCACCAGCCTGGTCGATGCTCATCCAATGCGGAACCGTTGACGTGTAGCCGACCGAAGGCGATGCCAGGAGCGTCCCCGGAGCCTCAAAGACGCTAAAAACGCCATCGGGCGACATCACAAAGCCCATGGTCTCTGGGTGGCAGTAATTGTAGTACCAGCCCGCGATCGTGCCTGCGGCATTGATGCCGTCGGGAAATGTCTCTGCAATGCATTCTGGTTCGGGCTGAGGCGCAAGGGGCACAGTTAACCCGGATGTATATCCGTCCGGGTGTAATACAAAGCCAGAGTAGAAGCCTTCGCCGTTGGTAGTATAACCTACCACTGACCCGCTCCCATTGATGGCTGTCGCCACGGTCGCCCTATCAAACGAAATGTCGTCGTTGTACACTCCCCGGGCTGATCGGACAAAAACGCTAGGCCGAGAGTAGACGGGATAATTTCCCGCTATATCGTCAAAGTCGTTGATGCTTATGGGCTGTGCTTCCATAGGGTCCACCGGCTGCGCGGGCGGGTCTACGACCGGTGGGGGCGGATCGAAGGTGATGATGCGCCCGTCGGCATACCTTAGAAAGCCTCGCGGAACCCCCGCCACCAGTTCGTAGAACCCGGTGATATCCCCAGCAGCATTGATGCCCTCCGGCTCGGTCCAAATGGCTCCCCCCACATTGAAGGTGGTGATGGTTCCATCCGCCTCGCGCAGAAAACCGCTCGCCACCTCGGGCGAGATGTTGTAGTAGCCCGTGACCTCCATCGAGGCGTTGATGCTCATCGGATAAGTGCCGAGCGCGTCCGGCACCGAAAACGAAATGTAAGTAGCCTCGCCATTAATGTTGTCACCGTGGGCAAGGCAAGTGAGCGAGCCGAGAACACACAACGCAGCAACAGCAAAACGCGGAGTCATCGTGAGGGAATCCTGGTCGAGAGAATCGATGGGCGCTATCTTGCTATGGTTGGTTTCACAGCGCGATAGGCGGAGCCGTGAAGGTCGGAGCAGAAGCACCCAGCCCGTTCATCGTCGAGCTGGTGAAAATGCATGAGGCGTCGGTCCGCACCGTAATGTTCACTCTTCCCGAATAGAAACATTGGGTGTTCACAAAGGCGTCTTCCCGTGCCCGACGTCCCCATGTGTGGGCCAGCAACCTACCTTGTTGCTTCCAGTCCAAGTAATCGTGTGCGGAGAAGAGATTGCTGTTCCCGTTGGCTTGGCGCTGGGATACGAGCAGGAGTCGGCCCGGGTTGGGAAACGGCAGCGATCTCATCAGCACCGAGCGGATGACGCTGAACATCGCCGTGTTGGCGCCAATCCCCAGGGCGAGCGTGAGCACCGCTGCAACCGCAAAACGCGGAGCCTTCAGGATCGACCGGGCTCCGTACCGAATATCCTGCAGCAACCTCTCCATAGAAAGTCACCTCATGCTGAGTGCCCACATTGAGAATTCAGCCCTGTGAATCTCCGGTACGCCTAACGTCACTGCCCTTTTGTGCCGTCTTTTCCCTTTCCTCCACAACGAGCTTGAGAGGATTCACTGCTCGCCTAGTTTGCTGGTGGAGTCATCTTCACTCTGCCATCCAGTTCAGCACCATGGTGAGGGGCTCGGGGGATGACTCGACTGTAGCGACGAGGAACCGCTTACCATCGGCAGTGGTATCCCAACGAAAAAGACTAGGGGCAGAATCATCACCATAGATGGGCACCTGGAAAAGGGCTTTGGGTATGCTGGTCTTGAAGCCCTGTTCACTACTCACGTCCACCGCCATCATTTTGCCGTCCAGGGAAACATAGAACAGTTCCTTACCATCCCGCCGCCAGCGGGGCTGGGTGCCGCCATCGCGGGAGATTAATGTTTTGCTGCCACCCCCGGAGGGCACCGGAAAGGCTTGGACATGGATTTCGGGCCTACCGGACTCATCCGATACGTACGCGATCCAACGACTATCAGGGGAGAACTGGCCTTGTTGCTCAGTGAACTCCGTATTGGCGAACGGTGTGGCAGGCCCTGAGAGTTGTGCGTCCGCGTTGAGAGGCGCGACCCATA
Organism: Acidobacteriaceae bacterium; assembly: GCA_035695685.1. Taxonomy (GTDB): domain Bacteria; phylum Acidobacteriota; class Terriglobia; order Terriglobales; family Acidobacteriaceae; genus PALSA-350. The sequence continues at coordinate 8,508 of DASRRN010000426.1, forward strand.
AATCACTATTGGTTTTTGGGTCCTGGATGGTGTAGAGCAGGAAACGCCCGTCGCGCGACCAATCATTGGAGACTTTGAAATCGTTCGCCGGAGGGAGCAGGACCTCTTCCCTTCCAGCACCGGTCGAATTTTTCTGGTACAAGCCGTTTCCATCGGCGCGAACGGCGGTAAAGGCAATACGGCTGCCGTCAGGAGACCACACGGGCGCAGAATCCGGAGCCGGATCAAATGTCAATCGGGAGCTCACGCTCCGACCAAACTCATGCAGCCAGATTCCCAGGTTCGGGCCCGTCACACCTGGATCAACACGGCTGGTGGCAACGCGCGCTCCGTCTGGTGACAGGGCAACGGTGTAAGTGTATGCACCGGGCTCGCGAGCGATACTGAGAACTTTGCCTTGCCTGTCGTACCAGGTTAATGCAGAAGGCGCACTTGCCCTTCGATAGGCCAGGATACCGTTCGCGGAGACCGAAAAACTCCCATAAAGGAATAAGCTCCCAACGTTGTCAGCCACGGCAGTGGGTTCGCCGACCAACGCCAGCCGGCGGGAGTCGAAAGACTGAGCCATGAGCGTACCGTCCCGCATAAAGAGCAACCGCCCCTGAGCGGAGTCCGCAGAAGGCACATAAATCGGCATCAGCGGAGTGGCGAGGAATGGTTTTGAATCTTGTTGCTCGGGTTTGGTGTCGAGTGAGCCAAGGGAAACGCCGGGTTTTGTGGACTCTCTCAGATAAACAAAATGCCGCCCGTCGGGCAGAAAGGATGGAAACACGTGGACCTGATTGAGTCCCGATGCGGTCGTCAACCGGGTAGCTACGCCCCCAGCCGCAGCAACCTGCATGATGCCCTCTCCGTCCGTGCCGAAAATGATTATGCCCTTGCGGTTCCAGGCACCGCCGAGCACCAGAGCATGGGTTTCGCAAATATCTTGCGAAGGTGCGCCCGCAAGGTCGATTTTCTTCAGCATATTTCCTGCTTGAAACGCGATCAGCCGGCTGTCCGGGGACCAGAAGACCGGTGGCGCGGAAGCGTTTTCCGTGCCCGGCAGTGGGCGCGCTTCAAGCGCATCCAAAGCACGAATCCATATGAGATTGCGGCCGTTCAGACCAGGGGCAATAAAGGCCAGCCGACGGCCATCGGGCGAAAGCGTGAACGCGCGACTGCCTGCAGGCAGGGGGATTTGGAAGCGCATTGGCTGGGCCACTGGAAGCGTGCCGCGGAAATACAAGAACGCAATCGGCGCCAGAGTGACGAAGAGCAGAGCAGTCAAAGCCCACGGCAGCCAACGCCACCACCGCATCGCTGGTTGTACGACGGCTCCCAACATGCCGTCCTGCGGCACACCGGAGAGAACTTCTTCCAGCACAATTCGTGCGTCGCCAATGGCTTGTAATCGCAGCTTGACCTCTTTCTTGAGGCAACGCTGCAAGAGCAGGCGAACCTGCGGCTGAGTGGTGGGTGGAAGCCGTGACCAATCCGGATCTTCCTTGAGCACCGCTGCGAGTGTATCCGTCAAGGTTTCGCCGTGGAACGGCATTTGACTCGTCAGGATCTCGTATAACACACACCCGAAGGCCCAGATATCGCTACGCTGATCGATCGGTTTGCTCTGTGCCTGTTGCGGCGACATATAGGCCGGCGTGCCTAGAATAGTACCCGCGTACGTGGCCATCGTGGTGATTGTTGGTGAACGGGGGACGTCGGTTGAAGAGGGATTGCCTTGGATTGCCTTCGCCAGGCCAAAGTCAAGAATCTTCACCACGTTGTTGTTCGTTAGCCTATCGTCGCTGGCCAGCTTGATATTCGCAGGCTTGAGATCCCGGTGGATAATGCCACGTTCGTGCGCGTATTCGAGTGCTTCGCAGATCTGTTTTGCAATCAGCAGCGCCTCGTCCATTGCAATGGCGCCTTGTTTGATGCGGTCTGCGAGCGTTGGACCTTCCACCAACTCCATCACCAGAGCGCGGGCGTCACCTGAGTCTTCGAAGCCGTAAATTGCACCAATATTGGGGTGATTCAGCGAGGCAAGAAGTTTGGCTTCACCCTCGAACCGCGCCACGCGATCGGGTTTTCGCACGAACTCTTCGGGAAGGAGCTTCAGCGCCACGTCCCGGCCGAGCTTCGTGTCTCGGGCACGATAAACCTCACCCATTGCGCCCGCTCCAATCGCCGACAGAATTTCATAGGGGCCGAGACGCCTGCCAGGGAGTATTGCCATTGGCTCACCAAATTTTCACCCAGTATACGCGGTGAGATCCTCGCCCAGCTGATCGCTCCTTGGGCGACAGAGCCATTCGAAGAAGCGCATCAGACGCTATTTCCGGTACAGGCCGCACTCCGACGTGCGAAGGCACCATCGGGCAAAGCGCAAAATCCTGGGGGTGCGGGGGCAAAGCCCCCGCCTGGAGTTTCTACATTTCGGAGAGGGTGGATACATCCAAATCTACGGAAATGCGCGAGTTTTCTGGAGTCACCGGTCTGATGCTTTGTATCAGGGCACGACTTCAGTCGTGCCGCAAAGAACCCGAAATGATCAGGGCTTTAGCCCCTGCCCGCTTTCTTTCGCGCCAGATACGTGTAACTGTAGGGATATACTTCCGCAGACTCCGCCAACCCTGCCTTGACGGGATTCTGCTGGATATATTTACGAAAATTCAGAAAGCTCTCCTGATCGCTGACCCGCACTTCGGAAAATCCACGCTGCCAGACCTCTCCACGGAAGCCGTATTCCTTGCTGACACGAAAAGAAAATCCGCCCTTTACCAATTGCATCGCTCGTTCAATCGTTGTATCCCTGGGAACTGTGATCAGCAGGTGAAGATGATCCGGCATGATTACGAAGTCATGCAATTGAAATTTCCTGCTGCTACGTTCGAACGCAATACTTCAATCAACAGCGTCGCATTCCGTTCAGATTGAAGGATGCGTCTCGCCATATTGGTCTTCGTGGTGGCAAAAAATACCCGTGCGCTATTAAGTATTGCTTCCGGGTTGCCATTCCGCGCTGGTATTGCCATAACAGGGGCTAAACAGGCTGCGGAAAAACCGAATTCTTTGAAGGGGACGGCCTTCAGGCCGTCCGTAAGTGATTGAAAATCTGTTCGGCTTTAGCCGCTGAGGGGACGGGTTTCGCTCCCTGTTCGACCTTTTTCCGCAGCCTGT
>DASRRN010000427.1:0-3242 GCA_035695685.1 Acidobacteriaceae bacterium
ACCCGAGCGGTCGAGCAAGGCGGAACGGCGAGCGCAGGCCACGACTTGCATCGCAGACAAGTTTTCCGAGCTCTACGCGAGCAACCCGGTCCATTTCATCGAGCAGGCGTATTTCGAATGCGTGAAGGGGCTGAAGGTGAAAGCCAAGGCCGTCGCTACCGAAGCATTTGGGACAGGTCACCCGTATCTCGAAGCCCTCTTTGTCAAGCATCCCGAAAGCAAAGCGTCTCTCTCGGACTTGCGAAGCGAACTCGCCCATGGCGGCATGACGCTTCTCGACAAGGGACATGAACAGCTGATTCGCCAGCGGGTAGATGAGATGGGAATCATCGCCCGGGAATTCCTCCTGCGCGTGCTCTTCAAGTTGACGCCTGAGGACAAGGTGCCCTCGTGGTCGCAGGTATCTGAATTGGGCATGAATACAGCAGATCCGCGATCAACAATGTGGACTACAACCGATAAAGTGTTTCCACCTATGACGAGCTGGAAGATCCGGCCGGAGTGGTGCGAATGACAAGGAACAGCAGCACTCTTTGCCTCTTGCCACTCTTCATATCCGGTGCGAGAGCTCCAAGTGCCTATGGCGATGAGACCGGGGCGAGTGACGAGGTTGACCGGCCGGCGGCGAAATGGGTTGGCCGGGATTGGTAGGCTGAGAGCGAATGTTTGCCTTCAGCTGGCGGACGCCTTGCTTGGCTGATACCAGGGTTGGAATAGCGTCTTGCGGGCTTGCGACGGCTTTGGCGAGCGAACGTGCCTTAGCCCAACTTCCGCAGTTTAAGCGGGAAGTGCTTTTCTTTCAGCGTCGATGGGATGAAGTTTCCACTACATCGGCGCGAATTCCGGTACTGCCGGGAGCTTCAGCCCGAGGCGTTGCAGGAGCGCAAGCTGGTGCTCGTTGGGCTGTCCGATGCAGCGTTTGCGCAGCGTAACTCCGCTGCGGGTGGGCAGCACCACATCCACCATGGCGATCTCGGCCAGTTCGCGGAAGACTTGCCTTGGTTCGTCGCCCAGGCCTGCCATGCGGCATTCGGCCTCCAGCGTTTTCCAGAGCACGTAGGCCAGGAAGCAAACCAGGATGTGAGCCTCGACCCGTTCCGGTTTCTGGTGCCAGACCGGGCGCAGCTGGAGATCGGACTTCTGGATGTGGAAGGCATCTTCGGCCTGGGTCAGTTGGATGTAAGCCCGCCACAGCTCTTCCGGGGTCCAGTCGAGAACGTTGCTGCGCAGCAGATAGCAGCCCTCGCTGAGCCGCGCCCAGTCGCGCCACTGTTCCGACCGGCTCCAGCGCAGGCAGGCCGCGCCGTTGCGGTCGGCTTCCACCTCGACCTGAAACAATCCAGCCGCGCGGGTGTTGCTGCCCAGCAGGCGGCCCACGCGCTGGGCGATCTTCAGCGGGTTCTGCCGGCTCTTTTTGCAGGCCGCTTCGATCTTGCGCAGGCCCTCTTCAATGCGCTTCTCAAAGCGGGCGTGCATGGCCTGCTCCTTCTGCTGGCGCTGCGCGCTGCGGCACAGAATGAACACCTCGGCGCCATCCGGAGCGGGGCACAAGCGCACCTCCAATCCTTCATGAACCTGCCGCCAATCCTGGGCCAGCAGCTCCTGTTCATAGCGCTTCAGCATGCTCTTGGGCGTGCCCACGATATAGCGGCGCCCGCCCTGCCTGAGAAACTCCACGTTGTCTTCGCTCACCATGCCGCGGTCCAGCACCCAGATCCGTGCGGCGCGCCCATGCAGCCGCTCGATGTGGCCGATCATCTCCTTCAGCGTGGTCGAATCGTGACGGTTGCCGGCAAAGACTTCATAGCCGACCGGCATGCCGCTGCGGCTCACCACCAGGGCCAGGTTCACCTGTTTGCAATCGGCGCGATGATCGCGCGAATAGCCTCGTTGCGCCAGCGGGTTGCCCCTGGCTTCGCCTTCGAAATAGGTGCTGGTCACGTCGTAGAGCAGCAGGTCGTAATCCAGATCGAACAGCTCGCCCAGCTTGTGGCGCAGGTGTTTTTCCAGCTTCTCCTTGTGCGGCAGCAAGGCGTCCAGAGCACGATACAGACGGTCGTCGTTGACCTTTTCCGCCGGCACCCCCAGCAAGTCCGGCAATGCGCTGTGCTCGTAGAATCGCTGCGCCAGTTGCAGCTCGCTGGACGGGTCGCACAGCCGCCCCAACACCAGCACCATGGCCATCAGCGGCCACCCAACCTGCTCCCGGCCGCGGCTCAGGTTCTCGTGCAGGAACCGGTCCAGATCCAGTTGCCGCAACAGAGTGCGCCCCAGCCACGGGCCGCCGAACCGCCGCGTCCGCTCCACGCGCACGCCTTGCAGATCGACTTCCACCCACTCCGGCTCTTGGCTCGCAGCGAACAAATCGGCTTGCTCGGCGCCCGGCGGCGAGGCACATCGCGCAACTCCCATCCGCCCCTGCTCGTCCATCGCGCCCAGCCACGCCACCACTCGCTGACGCGGACCGCGCGCCGTGCGGTAACTCTCCACAAGCGCCCAATAGGCGTGCCGCTTGCCGTCCTTCTCCCGGTAGCAGCGACGCAGGTACATGCCCTCATGCTACGAATGCAAATCCCGCGCGCAAGGGCCTTGGTCGTCACTACATCGGCTTTTTCCCAACCGACGCGGACAAGCCTGAAGCATCTGCACCACCCGCTGCTGAAAAGAAAAGGGCCGCCGAGCTATCTCAGCGACCCGCACCTGTTTTATACGAACCAAGAAAGTTACATCGCACTCCAAACTGCGGAAGTTGGGCTAGGGCGGGACGGGAAGTCGGCTGCCGGTCCACATTCGGTGTCCCGAGTCCGTTGCCTTCGCATACCTATGATGCTCAAATAACCGGCTAGTTCTTAGCCGGTGAGCCGGTGTCGGATTTTCTGCCGCAGATTTGCGCCTCTGTTTGCGGATTCAGTTTTCCGGTTCCACACAATGTGTTGGCAGTCTTCTCCGTATTGCTGCCGTCCCCAGCCTGATACGGAGTGAAGTCGCCCAGAGTTTCGTATTCGTGAGTGGTACTGTCGGGGTCCGGAAACCAGAACGTGCACCGCACCGCGTCATTGGGATGCTTCTTACTAGGTTTCGCGCAGGCCGATGCGAAAAGCACCTTGGTACCGGCCTCAACGTGATCCAGGAACCACTTATTGTGGTAGGTCACCGCAGGATTGTAGGCGTTCGAGCCCATTGCCGACAAAATGCTCAGGCCCTTGTTGATGGGGGCTTCCACGCGAAAATCACCAGAGTCT
>DASRRN010000428.1:0-5674 GCA_035695685.1 Acidobacteriaceae bacterium
CACTTCACTCACAACCATGGTCCATGCGGCGAGTTCGGGCGCAGGAATCGCCGCGTCGCGAGGCTTCTCGCCGACCGCAACCAGGTCGTGCGCTGCAGCGGGATCCGTCGCGTAGTGTTGCTCCATCTGATTGAGCGATTGCTCCAGCACCGATGCCATTTGCGGGGATGGGTCATGGGAAAGCACCAGATCACTGAGATATTGGATCCGTTGCTCAGGCTGCTTTCCCCCCTGCCTGATCAAACGCTCGGCTAGCGCGCGCGACGCCTCAACCCATTGTGGATCATTCATGGTTACTAATGCCTGAAGCGGCGTATCTGTACGCTGGCGGCGGGTGCAGGCTGTGTCGCGCGTGGGGGCATCGAAGGCCTCCATATTGGGCGGCATCGCCATGCGCTTCCAATAGGTGTAGAGACTGCGGCGGTAAAGCGCGTCGCCATGGTCCTGCTTGTACCTGGTTGTGTCGCTGGTAGGATAGCCGACCGACTCCCAAACATTTTCCGGTTGATACGGCTTCACGCTCGGGCCGCCGATCTTGTTGACCAGCAATCCGCTGGACTGGAGAGCAATATCACGTAGCATCTCGGCATCCATACGGAAACGGGGGCCGTGAGCGAGCAGAAGATTCTTCGGATCGCGGGTCAACTGGTCGGGCGTTGCTTTCGCACTCTGGCGATAGGCGGCGGACATCACCATGAGCTTGTACATATGCTTCATGTCCCAGCCGCTCTCGCGGAATTCCACTGCCAGCCAGTCGAGCAATTCGGGATGGGAGGGACGCTGGCCCATGATGCCAAAGTCTTCCGTGGTCTCTACCAGGCCGGCGCCGAAGAGCTCATTCCACATTCGATTGACGGTGACACGCGCGGTCAAAGGATTTTCCGGACTGACGGTCCAGTCGGCGAGCGCCAGGCGGTTGTGCGGCACACCCGCCGGCAAGGGTGGCAGAAAATGCGGGGTGTTGGCCTCGACTCTTTCCTTGCGCGCGGTGTAGATCCCGCGAGTCAAAACATCCGCGTAGGCCACGGACGGTTTCTCTTCCGCCACCAGCGAAACTTCGCCTCCCTCGGAAAGTTTGTCGAGTTCAGCATCCAGCTGTTGGATCTGGCTTTCCAATGCCTTCGCAGACTCATCCACATTGGCGAAATAAAACTCGGTTACCGCGTGCCACTGATCGCGATTCCACTGGCTCGCCGGCCTGCTGGTAATTTCCGCAACATAGTCTTCGAACGGAAGCCTCTTCGCCTCTTCTGTGGTCAATGATCGCGCATAGAGACGGATGTCCTGGTAGCGCGTATCGCGAGCTGGTTGTTCATCGGGAGATTCCCTCCCCAGTTGCAGCGGCGCCGCGCTGCGCATGCTCTTGCGGGCGAGTGTGTCGGAAATTGTTTTTGTGGCAACCGGCGCTCCGTTCACGTACAGCTTGACGCCTGCCGCTTTGCCCGATCCATCGTAGGTAAAGAACAGGTGGTCCCACTTACCGTTTGTAGGCAGGGGCGTCACGGCCGCGACCTTGATAGCCCGCATCGGGGTCTTGTCCTTGGGGATGACTACCTTCGGCGCCTCGACTTTTTTAACGTCCTTCTCCGACTTATCCTTCTTGGGCTTGTCCTTCTTAGGTTTATCAGGAGCCGGTTGCTCCTTGGGCGCCTGGTCTGCCAGCTCGACGCTGATGATGCCGTTATCCGCGGCCAGGACCCAGCCTCGATAATGCTGGGTTGCATCCATCTTCGAGATCAGCGCCCCCGACACTTTCGATGAAGTGAAGTTCGGCGCGGAGCGCAACATGAACCAGCCGCCGCTGGAAAAAGGCTGGTCCCATTCGAAGTCACCGATCTGTCCCAGGTCTACCCGGGTGCTGGTGTCCATGCGGAAATCCGGCCATAGCCAGGTCGTTTCTCCCCACTGCGGCTTGAACTTTCCAATGGGAAAACTCTTAGGGTTAGCGTTCGGCGCACTGTTCTTCAGCACTTCGCCGCCGCCTTCATCGAGCCGGAGGCGAAGCTGCAGCTTATCGGTCGAGACAGGCTGCGCGGAATTCTGCTTCGAGTCTAACCAGTGCTGAATCAATTCCCGATGTTGTAAGCGCGAAGCATCCAACTGCTGCTGCAGCACCGCCCGTTTCTCCAATGTCCGGTTATAGGCCTCCATATTTTGCGGCTTTGGGATCCGAACCACGGGCGCCCAATTCGGCTTATCGCCGTTGAATGGCTGCTCGTTGATGTTGTTGAAGAAAGCGCTTAGCTGATAAAAATCTTTCTGCGTCGTGGGATCATATTTGTGATCGTGGCAGACTGCGCAACCCACCGTTAACCCCAGAAATGCGGCTCCATAGGCCTCCGTCCGCTCTCGCGCGATATTGACGCGCAGCTCTTCTGGAATGGTTCCACCTTCGTTGCTGCTGACTCCGGAGCGGACGTAGCCGCTGGCAATGATCTGGTCAAGATTGCGTGGCGGCAGCAGATCGCCCGCAATTTGCTCTTTGGCAAACTGATCGAACGGCTTGTTGGTATTAAAGGCTTTGATCAGATAGTCGCGATACGCCCAAATGTAACGGCTGTTGTCGAAGTGCAGCCCGTAGGTATCGGCGTAGCGCGCGTAATCGAGCCAGTAACGCGCCCGCTGTTCGCCGAAGGCTGGGCTCGCAAGCAGGCGATCGACCAGGTGCTCGTACGCCTGGGGCGAAGAGTCCTGGACAAAATGATTCACTTCTTCGGGCGTCGGTAACAGACCCGTCAGATCGAGCGTCACCCGGCGGATGAGGGTGTGCCTGTCAGCCTCGGGAGAGGGATGCAGGCCTTCCTTGGCGACCCGTCGCAGGATAAAGGCGTCGATGGGGTTCTTCTCCCAGCCTGCAGCCTGCACTTGCGGCACCGCGGGACGAACCGGCTTTTCAAATGCCCAGTGGGGCCGGTAGTGTGCGCCCTCCGCCACCCATTGCTTGAGAATCGCAATCTCCGCAGGCTTCATCGGCTTGGCTTCGTTTTGCGCAGACTGCGGCATTAGATAATGAGGATCCTTTGATTCGATCCGTCGTATTAATTCGCTCGCCTCCGGATGACCGGGCACGATGGCATCCGGCTTCCCAGGCCGCTTCTTGAAGGCAGACTCCTCCAGGTCAAGCCGCAGATTAGCCTTCCGCATTTCCGGATCGGGGCCATGACAAGCGAAGCAGTTGCTGGCCAGGATCGGCTGCACATCCTGGTTAAAGTCAAGATGTTCCCGCGATTGCGAAACGCGGGAATGAGTGGCTCGGCAGCCCGTCACGGCTGCCAACAAGGCAACCGCGATCACCACGGAGGGCGTCGTGCGGAAGTGCGCGCGCCTGAAAACGGACATCATTGGGGCCAATTAGAAGGTCTCCGTCACTTCGGCGACGTAGGGAGGTCGAACTAATAACGCTAGTCTCGGGCTGCAACAGCTGTCAACGCTACGTTTTCGTCCCGCTCGGGGGGAACAAAGCGAATCTTCCGGTTCCGCTGTAAGCTACTGATATAACAGTACTTTTATCGGTTCCACCAGGACGGCTCACAATCTGCTCGCGGACAACGCCGGGAGCAGACCGGCACTTCGCAGGTATAGTGTTGCTGATGCCGATTTTCGGCTATCGATTTTCGGCTATCGATTTTCGGCTGTCGATTTTCGGCTATTTGGGGTGAGCGGAACAAGGGTGAATTATGGTCAATCGTCGTGAATTTATCGATGCACTAGCGGTAGGAGCGGCGGGGCTGGCTATCCGGGCCAACGCCAAGAGCTACGGACAGATTCTCGGCTCCAATAGCCGGCTCAACTTTGCGGTGATTGGGCTTAACAGCCGCGGTTACGCGCACCTGTCAGCGCTGCAGGCGAATAAGGAGAGCGCCTGCATCACCCACGTTTGCGATGTCGACAGCCATACCATGGATAAATTCGCCGCCACCACCCAGCAAGCGATGGGCGATGCGCCCGCCAAGGAGAAGGATTTTCGTAAGATCCTGGAGCAGAAAGACGTGGATGCAATCAGCATCGCCAGCCCCGACCACTGGCATACTCCGATGGCCATCTCCGGGTTGCAGGCGGGTAAGCATGTCTATGTGGAGAAGCCTTGCAGCCACAACCCCGCCGAAGGCGCCCTGCTGGTCGAGGCGCAGAAGAAATACGGCAAGGTGGTGCAAATGGGTACCCAACAGCGTTCGTCACCCCACACCATCGAGATTGTTGAGAAGATTCATGGCGGCCTGATTGGCCGGGCTTACTATGCCAAAGCCTGGTACTCCAACACACGCAAGTCGATTGGCACAGGCAAGCCGGCGCCTGTACCCGCCCAACTCGATTGGGACTTGTGGCAAGGGCCGGCGCCGCGCAGGCCGTATACCGATAACGTGCAGCCGTACAACTGGCATTGGTTCAGAATCTATGGCACGGGCGAAGCGCTCAACAATGGAACCCACGAGGTGGATGTGTGCCGTTGGGCGCTCGACGTCGACTATCCCCAGCGGGTTACGTCGACCGGCGGGAGGTACCAGTTCAAAGACGATTGGCAGTTCTATGACACGCTGGTGACCAGCTTCGACTACCCGGACAAAATGATTTCCTGGGAAGGTAAGAGCTGCCAGGGAATGAAATTTTATAATCGCGACCGCGGTGCGGCGATTATGGGAACCACGGGCACGGTGGTGGTCGATCGCGATGGTTATGAGATCTACGACCTCAAGGGAACCAAGACGAGCGAGTTTAAAACTGGAAAGATGACCTCGTCCTCTGATCTTCGTGGCGCGGATTCGATGACGGACGCCCATTTCCGCAACTTCATCGCCGGCATTCGCAGCGGAGAAAAACTGAACGCTCCGATTGCTGTCGGAAACGTGTCGGTAACCATGCTGCAACTTTCCAATATTGCCTGGGAAGTCAACCGCGAGTTAGCACTGGACACGGCGGATGGCAAGATCAAAGGCGATCCACAAGCCATGAAGATGTGGGGACGTGACTATGAGAAGGGCTGGGCGCCACACATTTAACTATGGAAATGATCCTATCCCGTCGCAATTTCGTTCGCTCCGGCGCGTTGGCCGCGGCCGCCTCCGCTATTTCGAGCGCTTTGCCGCCGGCCGCGCAGGCGAGTGACGCAGCATCCCCCGTCCGGTTAGGCCTGTGCAGCTATACCTTTCGCAATTTCGACCGCGCGCAGTTGATTGGCTACATGAAGCAGTTGAATGTGCTGGCGCTCAATGCCAAGGACGTCAAAGACCATCTGCCGATGGATCCGACGGAGGAGGCGAAGGCGCTCGACGACTATCATGCAGCCGGCATTCAGCTGCACGCGGCGGGAGCGATCTATTTCCCTAAGGATGAAGACGAGGACATCCGCAATAAGTTCGATTATTGCAAGCGGGCGGGTATCAAGGTGATTGTGGCGGGAGACCCCACGCCCAGCACTCTCCCCCGCATCGAGAAATTTGTGAAGGAGTACGACATCCGCTTCGCCATTCACAATCACGGCCCCGAAGACAAGTTGTGGCACTCTCCGTTGGATGTTCTGAAGGCCGTCCGCAACATGGACCCGCGCATGGGATGTTGCATCGATGTAGGACACACGGTGCGTGCGGGTACGGATGTGGTAGAGGCGATCAAGCAAGTGGGGCCGCGGCTGTTCGACGTACACATGAAAGACCTCACGGACTTTCAATCCAAGGAG
>DASRRN010000429.1:0-3408 GCA_035695685.1 Acidobacteriaceae bacterium
TGAGCGAAGCGCCTCGCAGATCTATTGCATAACAGAGGGTTTTATGGCGCGGAGTCGAAGGACCCCGGCGATGCTTGTTGGCAGGTGCTCTTCGGAGCTTTCCGGCCACAGACTACAAGGGAAATTAAAAAAGTCACAGCCGTGCCGAGGGGTAAATTTTCAATTTCCGTTGATGTTACTAATTAATTACCTAAGTTTTATTTACAACGTCTTGGTTAAGCCCTACATTTACGCGTCGTGGGCAGTTCTGGGGGAGGGCTGCTCTAGCGCCTGTGGCCGCAAGGCCCGGGCGCTTTTGGTTTTAGGGCCGTTATGCACCTTTTGGCTTTGTCCGGCATCAATTGTTCAGGCTTGGAGTGTGGCATGGGTGCTATGCTCAGCCAGGAAGTGAAGGAGGAACATGGCAGGACCAGGGGTCTTCGAGGTAAATGATGCGACGTTTGAGCAGGAGGTTTTGCAGTCTGACCAACCTGTTCTCGTCGATTTTTGGGCCGCTTGGTGCGGACCTTGCCGGGCCTTGGCGCCCGTTGTGGACGAAGTTGCTGCGCAGTACCTTGGCAAGCTCAAGGTTATGAAGATGGACGTGGATAGGAATTCCGCAACCCCGATGCGATATGGAATCCGTGGCATTCCAGCCCTGCTGCTCTTCAAGGGCGGCAAAGTGGCGGAGCAGATTGTCGGGTTCGTCCCCAAAGATAAGATCGATCAGAGCATTAGCAAGCTTATCGCTGTTTAAGCAGTCAGCAACGAAAAGCCCCAGCGAAAGCTGGGGCTTTTTTGCGTGTGGAGTTCTACATTTCAAAGAGGATGGATAGTTCGAAACTCTGCGGAATACGCTAATTTTTTCGGTAGTCACCGCGCTGGCGCTTTGTATCAGGGCCCGACTTCAGTCGGGCCGATGAGGCCCGACAAAGATGAGGGCTTTAGCCCCTGCGTTTTTTCTTTGCTAGGTAAGTGTAGCCGCATGGGCAATGTCATAACAGGGGCTAAACAGGCTGCGGAAAAACCGAATTCTTCGAAGGGGACGGCCTTCAGGCCGTCCGTAAGTGATTGAAAATCTGTTCGGCTTTAGCCGCTGAGGGGATCGGTTTCGCTCCCTGTTCGACCTTTTTCCGCAGCCTGTTTAGCCCCTGAGGGAAGGTGGGTCCGTACCCAAACCGCAAAACAACTCGCCCTTAGCCCCTGAGGTACGCTTTTCGTGGTAAAGAAAAATCCGAATTGGCTCTCCTCAATGAGCGTCATGAGCCGGTCCCAAAACCAGCCCGGTCTCGAAATCATCTATGATGACTCGATATTTGTATGACTCCTCCACGCGACCAAGACGATAACGAAGCCGTGAAAAAACCGGCGCAAACTCTTGCTACGCAATCGTTTGAAGGCGATTACCGTCCCAGTTCAGAAGTTCTCCCGCTGCCCGGCACCATAAAAGTGGATCCGCTGCAGACCGAGTTCCTCATACGGCTGGCAAATGCTCTAAACACCACCCTCGATTTGCAGACCCTGCTCCATCGCACCGCCGACCTGGTGCGCGCCGTCATCGACTACAAGATCTTCGCCATCCTGCTCCTCAACGAACGAACCAACGATCTGCGTATGCGCTTTCAAATCGGCCATACGCCTGAAGTTGAGCGCCTGCGGATCCGAGTGGGCAAGGGTGTCGTCGGCCGAGCCGCCGAACACCGCGAATCCATTCTGCTGCAGGATGTGCGCCAGGAAGAAAACTACATCAGCGCCAATCCCGATGTCCGTTCGGAGCTGGCGGTGCCGCTCATTGTGAAAAACCGCGTCATCGGCGTGATCGATCTTCAATCCGAGCAAGTCGGCTATTTCCAACCGGAACACCGCCGTTTACTGGAACTGACCGCTTCCCGCGTGGCCCAGGCGATTGAGAATGCTCGCCTCTATACCCGTGTGGCCCGGCAGGCGCAAACCCTGGCGGTGCTCAATGAAATCGCCCGCGAGGTTACCTCGATTCTCGATCTCGATCCCCTGCTGGAACGAATCGGGGAACTCCTGCGGCGAATCATCGATTACCAGATGTTTAGCATTCTGCTGGTGAATGAGCGGGAGCAGGTACTGGAGATTCAATACGCGGTGCGCTTCGGCCATCTGGTAGCGCCTTCGGAGACAGTGCCGCTGGATCGTGGCCTGGTCGGCACTGCGGTGCGCGAGCGCCGGCTGATCCGCACCGGAGACGTGCGCAAGGATGCACGCTACTACATGGTGAATCCCGAGACTCGTTCAGAGATGGCAGTACCGCTGCTTTACAAGGGCAAGGTGATCGGCGTACTCGACCTGGAGCATGTGCGGGTCAACTACTTCAACGACGATCATCAGCGGACCCTGGTGACGCTCGCCTCGCAGATTGCCGTGGCCATCGAAAATGCCCGGCTGTACAGCCGGGTAACCCAGCAGGAACAACGGCTGGAACACGACCTCGACATGGCCCGCGACGTACAAATTCGGCTCTTGCCTCCCAACCCGGCGCGCAAGCCGCACGCCGAATTTGCCACCAGATTTCTGCCCGCGCGGACCATCGGTGGAGACCTGTATGACTTCCTGCATTACGACCAACAATGTGTTGGCATCGCGATGGGAGACGTCAGTGGCAAGGCCGCGCCCGCTGCGCTCTATGCCGCGCTGATCAGCGGCATCATGCGCGCGGCTACCAGCCAGGCCCTCTCTCCTGCCGCCATGCTCAAACAGCTCAACGACTCGCTCCAGGAACGAAAGATGGATGCCCAGTACGTAACCATGGTCTTCGCCGTCTGGAATGACGAGAAGCAGACCCTGCAGATCGCCAATGCCGGTGGGGTACAGCCGCTCTTCTGCCGCGGTGGCCAGCTAGAAACGGTGCAGGCCGAGGGGTTTCCGCTGGGCATGTTCAAGGACGTCAGCTACGAGGAATTCACCCTCTCCACTCGCCCGGGCGATGCGATCATCTTCTTCAGCGACGGAATCGTGGATGCGGTTAACGAGAAAGAAGAGATGTTTGGCGCCGAACGGCTCATCGCTCTGGTCACCCGCCAGCTCAAAAATACTGCTGAGGGGATGGTGGACGCGATCTATCAGGAACTATCCGCCTTCCAGGGCGGCGTCGAACGCTTCGACGACGAAACCGTCGTTGTGCTGAAGGTCCTGCCCGGCCCGGGTTAGGATAAGCCTTGGAGTTTCCACATTGGCTGACACCCTGAAAATCGAAAAGACGACCGAACGAACCGTTCACCCGGTACGCAACCTGATCGGCACCCTGCGGCTGCCCGGTGACAAGAGCATCTCGCACCGCTACGCCCTGCTCTCCGCGCTGGCGGAAGGCGTCAGCCGCTTTCACAACTTTTCTACCGGAGCGGATTGCGCCAGCAGTCTCGACTGCATGCGGCAATTGGGCGCTAAGGTGACTCGCGCTGG
>DASRRN010000430.1:0-6030 GCA_035695685.1 Acidobacteriaceae bacterium
CTCAAACCCAAATCGCCGCGCGGATGTCACCCGGAAGGCAATTCTGCGCGCCGCCATCCGCGAGTTCAGCGCCCACGGCCTGGCCGGCGCGCGCACCGATGCCATCGCGGCATCGGCCAAGGTCAACAAGGCCCTCCTCTACTACTACTTCAAAAGCAAAACCGATCTCTATGCGGCCGCCATCGAAGAAGTTTCCAGCGCCGTTGCGGGACGCGCATTTGCGGCTCTTGATCCCAAACGCAGTGGAGGAGAACGTCTGCTGCGCACGGCGTTGAGCCACTTCGACCGCATCCTCACCCAGCGCGACTTTCAAAGCCTCATGCAGCAGGAAATGGTTCGGATGCGCCGCGGTGAGAGCGAGGCGCTGCCCGCCATGGTAGAGAACGTCTTTAAGCCCCTGCTTGCCAAGTTACAGGAGGCCGTTCACGACGGCATCGAGACCGGCGAGCTATGCCCTGTGGATTGGCTCCAGACCGTCTACTCCGTGCTGGGCGCAAATGTTCTTTATTTCCTTAGTGCCCCCATGATGCGTTTGATGCTGTCGTTCGATCCCATGACCCCGGACGCGATCAAGTCCCGCCGTAAGGCCGCGGTCCAATTCCTCGGCAACGCTCTTTTTGTTGATCGTGCCCACGGCGCAAGGCTCGCCAAGCGTGTCTTAGACCAGATGCCTATGCCCAAAACCGGCGCCCCTCCTCTCTGGAGAAAGTTCGTATGAATGCACGCAATCGCATCTTCATCATCATCGGTATCCTGTTCGTCATCGCCCTCGGTTGGTATTTCTTTTCCACCAACCGCTCGGCCGATCTGCAATTGATCGGTACCGTGGATGCCAACGAAGTAGTCGTCAGCTCTCGCATCCCGGGCAGAATTCAGACCCTCACGGTCGACGAAGGGGACGATGTGCGAGCCGGGCAACTGATCGCCACCATTGAGAGTGATGACCTTGCGGCGGCACACAAGGCTGCCGAGGCGACCGCCAACAGCGAGCGCTTTAAGCTGCAGGGAGCCAGCGATACCGAACGCCAGACCCGTGGGGGCATGTCCAGCCAGGTAGCCAACGCCCAGGCGCAGTTGCGCAGCGCGCAGGCCGCGCTGGTGCAGGCGCAGGCCCAGTACGAGCATCAGAATGCGGATACCTCGCGTACCGTCGCGTTGGCCGCACAAGGGATCATGAGCTACCAGTCACGTGATGAAGCGGCCACAGCTCTGCACGCCGCGCAGGCCACGGTCGACTCTGCCAGGGCAAATGTCGCCGCGGCCGCCGCGTCCCTTAAGGTCGCGATGGCGAATACCATTCAGACCCAGGCAGCAGCCAAGACCGTGGCTGCGACTCGTGGCGAAATGCAGAACGCGCAGGCCCTGATGAACCAGGCGCAGATCGAGTTGGGATATGCCCGCGTGCTCGCCCCCATCTCCGGTAAAGTGAATGTCCGGGCGGCACGACAGGGCGAAGTGGTCGCGGCCTCCACTCCAATCATAACCATCACAGATCTTACGCAAACCTGGATCTACGCCCCCCTGCCCGAGACCCAGGCAGATGCCGTGCAGCTGGGCGACAGCTTGCGGGTGGTCATGCCCAGCGGAGCCACCATCCAGGGCAAGGTGATCGCCAAATCGGCCGAAGCCGATTTTGCCACCCAACGCGACGTAAGCCGCCGCAAACGGGATATCAAGACTATCCGTCTGAAGCTTCTGATCGACAACCCTGGCATGCGCTTTGTACCCGGAATGTTGGCCGAAGTCTATATCCCCAAGAGCAAACTGGTGAACCGATGAGCAAGCCATCATCGGTCCAGTCAGGACCGGCCATTGCAGTCCAGAACATCGTCAAGCGTTACGGCGACTTCGAGGCTGTCAAGGGCATCACCTTCAAAGTCGCTGAGGGCGAAATCTTTGGGCTCCTGGGACCCAATGGCGCCGGCAAGAGCACCCTCATCCGCATGATGACCACGCTGATCCCGGTGACCAGCGGAAAAGCGATCATCGCCGGGCACGACGTCTCCCGGGAGCCCGATGCGGTCAGGCGTGCCATCGGTGTCATTCCCCAGGCCCTTACCAGCGATATCGATCTTACGGTTGAAGAGAATCTCTCCATCTACGCCAAGCTTTATGAAGTGCCCAAGGCGGAACGCGAGCGCAATATCAACGATCTGCTCCAGGCGGTGGACCTGCTCAAGTGGCGTAGCGCGCAAACCAAGACCCTCTCCGGCGGAATGCGGCGCCGTCTTGAGATCGCACGCGGCCTGGTTCACAATCCGCGCATCTTCTTTCTCGACGAGCCCACCACCGGCCTCGATCCGGTCTCCCGCGTGGCGGTGTGGGAAATGCTCAACCACCTCAAGAACACCCGCAATCTCACCATGCTGATTACGACCCACTACATGGACGAAGCCGATCGCCTGTGCGATCGCATCGCGATTGTCGACCACGGAAAGCTCGTAGCCCTCGATACCCCCATGGCTCTCAAAGAAAGCGTTCCCGGGGACAATGTAGTGGAAGTGCATTTCACCCACGAATCCGCGGAATGGCCTGAGCGGCTGAAACAGTTGGCCGGTTTGACCGCGGTGGAATCGAAGAGCGCAGGTATGTACCGGCTGCTCACCTCCAACGGTTCGCTGACCACCACGCAACTGGTGGAGATGGTGAACAAACACGGCGAAACCATCAAGTCACTGACCGTACAGAACACCACCCTCGACGATGTCTTCGTGCATTACACCGGGCACGAGCTTCGCGACGAACAAGTCAAGGCGCAGGGCTTTATCATGCCGCCGCGTCCGGGGATGCGACCATGAAGCGAATGATGGCAATTGTCGAACGCGAGATGCGGAAGTTTTTTCGCTCGCCTGCATTAATGATGGTCTCAATGACTCTCCCGCTGGTCCAGCTGGTGATTCTCGGCAACGCGTTTGGCGGCAAAATACGCGGCGCGCGCATGGGGGTTGTCGATTACGACCGCGGCTCTCAGGCGCTCAAGGTCGAAGAGGCCTTTAACGCCATTGCCGTAAATATCCGCACCTTCACCACCGTCGCCTATAACGATGAGCAAAAGGCGAGAGAAGATGTGCGCACCGGCAAAATCGACGGGGCAGTCATCATCCCGGCCCAGTATTCGCGCCGCGTCCTGGCCGGGGATTCTCCGACGATTGGCCTGGTCGTCGACAACAGCGATCAAACCATGAGCGCCAGTCTCGAAGCGGAGATGCAATCCCTGGTGGACGCCTTGAATGCTCCCGTTATTCAGCCAAAAGTAGTGCAGTCGATCGCGCTCGAAATTGTCGAGCTCTATCCTTACGTCGAATACATGAAGTATCTGCTTGCCGGCTCCGTGGCGCTTGCCATGTATGTAGCGGTCATGATCGGTGGAGGCATGCTATATATCGACGACAAAGCAAGGGGCGTGCACGAGGGTTACCTCGTAACTCCCATCACCAGGCTGGAGCTGGTTCTCGGATTGAACCTCGCCGGCACCATCAAGGCGGTGTTATCCGGTATATGTATTGTTGTCATCGGCTCGTTGTTAGCCGGCCTCGGTGTCATCTTTAACCCCATGATCGCCCTGCTTCTCTTGCTGCTCATCATCTCCACCTCCATCGCGTTTAACGGCATGATGTTCCTGATGATGGTGCGGGTCGAGGATCCGCTGGTGCCGCGCGCCATGTTTGGGGTGCTGAACACGCTGCTGTTCTTCCCCAGCGGAGCGATTTCTCCCGTCTCCGGATTGCCCAAGTGGCTGCAGGTGATTGCCCACGTCGATCCCTTCACTTACGCCGTTCACGGCTTCAAGGCCATTCTTCTTAAGGATGGCGGTTTTACGGCTATCCGCCTGGACCTGCTCTTTCTGGTGGGGTTCGGGACCTTGACCCTTGCCATCGCCACCCCTTTGTTTAAGCGCACCCTCTAGTCCGGCAGTCATTGTGTGTAACAAAATGGTCTAGACAAACCCTTGTCTACATGGCCTCTCAGCGATAAGATTCGTATCACAGAGATTGAAATCGACGAGGTCAAAGCCATACCATGGCGAAGACAAGGGGCACGCGCACGCTCGATCAGGCTTCTGGACCCGTCAGCCTCAAGACGCTCGCGGCTTATCTTAGTCTCGATCCGACGACGGTGTCGGTCGTTCTGAACGAGGTGCCTGGACGCTCCATTCCGGAAGCAACCCGGGAGCGCATCCGCAAGGCAGCGCTCAAATTCAACTACCAGCCCAGTTTCGTTGCCCGCTCCCTGAGAAATCGTCGCACCATGACCATCGGCATTTTGGTACCGGTCCTGGCCGACGGCTATCACGCAGAAGTGATGACCGGCATCGGAGACAGTCTGCTCGAGGAAAAATATTTCTACTTCATCGCCCATCACCGCCATCGGCCCGATCTTATCGAGCAGTATCCTCGCATGCTCATCAGCCGCGGCGCCGAGGGGTTGATTGCCATCGATACCAACCTGGTAGATAAGCTGCCTCTGCCGGTGGTTGCCATCGCCGGTCACCGGCGTATGAGCGGAGTCACCAACGTCGTACTCGACCATCACCGGGCCGCGGAGTTGTCGCTTCGTCATCTTTGTGGCCTCGGGCACCGCACTATTGCCTTCATGCGCGGGCAGCCCTATAGTTCCGATTCCGACGCAAGGTGGCAAGGCATCGTTCAGGTGGCTCAGGATCTCGGCCTCGTGATCCGCCCGGAATTGACCATCCAGTTGGAGAAAGACCTGACATCACCGGAACTGGGTTATCCGGTAGTCAAGCAACTACTGGCTCACCATCGCAGTTTTACCGCGGTTCTGTCTTTTAACGATATTGCTGCGATTGGCTGCATTCGTGCACTCCATGATGTAGGGTTGCGAGTGCCTCAGGATGTATCTGTGGTTGGATTTGACGATATTAAAGAAGCAGCCTTCCAGACACCGAGCCTCACCACCATTCGCCAGCCGCTTCACCGGATGGGAGCATTGGCGGTCCAGATACTGCTTCAGCAACTCCGCCCTTCAGACACCAGGGAGCATCCGCAATTAGCGGTTGAGCCTGAATTGATCGTCCGCGAATCAACCGGCCCAGCGCGCAGAAGGTTGGCTGGAAAAGCTAATCCCGCTGCCCAAAAGAACCAGCCGCCGATAATTCCGCACTCACTTCAGTAGTGTAGCGGACCTGCTGTTTCCCGTCCTCAGCTCAACGCCGCTCCAGCATCGCTGACTTCACAGGCCGCGGAAGACTCATGTTTTCGAAGGGTACGGCCTTTAGGCCTCCTTTAGGCCGTACGTTTGGCAGTCAAGATGAATCGGCTTCAGATGGGCTGCTTAAGCGAGCACAAGAGAGGCCTCAGGGGCTAAAGTGACTGCGTGAGAACTCGCATATCTTGCGAACGCAACCCTAGCAGGGACTAAACAGGCTGCGGAAAAACTCTCTCTGTACGAAGGGCACGGCTTCAGCCGTGCCGTACAAAAATCGAAAAGATGAGGGCTTTAGCCCCTGAGGTACGCTTTTTTTCATTCCTCGCGCTCAGCCGCTTGGAAACGGCGGCAAAAGCCGTACCTCAGCGGCTAAAGCCGCGTAGGTCCGAAGAATTTACGGCACGGCAAAAGCCGTACCCTTCGTACGGAGAGAGTTTTTCCGCAGTCTGCAAAGCCCAGAGTAGGCACCTCAACCTGCCATGAGGACATTACCTTTGCAGGATTCAATAAAGTCTCTGCGTGACAACTCCCAAATCCGTCAAGATAGCCTGATCAACCAATTTCTTTCTGAGGATATCGGACTGCTTGGGGGAAAACCGTAACTCGAGAGCTAAAAGCGTCCAAAAAAAATACGGGGCACCAGAAGTCCTGGTACCCCGGAGGACCTACTAACAAGTAGGGTGTGTTCAAAACGTTAAGTGCGCGCTCAACTGCAGCGTGCGGCCATTCTGGGTGGTTCCAGTAGCCAGGCCTGTAATCGTTGAGGTTCCAGTCGCGATTGCGCCGTAACCACCGCAGCCAGAGGGCAGCACGCCGGAGGATGGGCAAACGGTGAGGCTCCTATTGGGCAGCCCCAAGGTA
>DASRRN010000431.1:0-3979 GCA_035695685.1 Acidobacteriaceae bacterium
AGTGAAGAATGCCCGCAAGGACGTGGAGCGGGAGTTGAAGCGTCTTCGCAAGGCGCAACGCATGGCGGTTTCCGCCCCCGAAATCATGGGCGGCACGCCGGTGTATCGCGGTACGCGGGTTCCGGTGGATATGGTGGCTGAGATGCTTGCCCAGGGCGCCTCGACCAAAGAGATACTGGAGGGTTATCCGTCCCTGAACCAAGAGCAAGTGGAACTGGCGCCGCTTTATGTCGCCGCGTTTCCGCGCCGTGGCCGGCCCGCCCGCCGTCCTTGGGCGAAACAAAAACCATTGCATGTGGCACGGTATAAGCTGGCAAAAAAGGCGTAGTGACGAAACTGTTGATCGACGAATGCCTGCACACCTCCCTGCTCGAACTGGCACATGCGGCAGGACACATCGCCGACCATGTTACGTATCTGGGTCTCAGCAGTTCTAAAGACCGGGAGCTTGTGAAGCTCAGTGTAGAGCGGCATGACACATTTGTTACGAACAACCGGTCGGATTTTCTGGCCCTTTATCGTCGGACACCGTTGCACGCCGGCCTCGTAATCATCGTTCCGAACGTCAAACCTGCTCTTCAACGGCAACTCTTCGAGACGGCGCTGGGTTTGATCAGTGAACGAGATCTGGTCAACACCATGATTGAAGTCGGATACAGTGACGAGGAAATCGAGTGCCGCCAGTATCCGCTGTCACTGGGTTTTTAGAGCTAAGAAATCAGGGGAATGAAATAAGAAGAAATAAGGGGACAGGCCACCTGTCAGCCAAGTTCCAAACGACGGCGGCCTTGACGCGGGACAGGGCTTGACGCGGGACGGCCTGTCTGTCCCTCCCCAAGCCGGATGATCGCCGCACCGACCGCTCCCTTTCCTATCTCACGGGTCCCAGATATTTGTCGAGCCAGTTGAGCGATTCCTTTATCATCTCCGTTCGGGGTACGTCGTGTCCCGTGTCGTAAACCACGCGGCGCTTGTGCTCTGTGGGTGTTCCTAGTAGACGGAACATGGGTTCTTGAGAGATTCTGGGCGGCCAAATGAAATCGAAACGGCCATTGAGCATCAAAACAGGAGCCTTCACATGGGGAGCGAAGTTGACTTGATCCACCTCCGGCAATGACTCTTGTAAAAAGAATCCTGGTGCTATGAGAATCAATGCTTTGAAGCGAGTTTCAACAGCCGGGAGAAGCGCCCCCATCGTTGCCCCCCAACTGTAACCCTCGTAGGCCAACTCGTTGGCGTTGATATCCTGGCGCGTCTCAAGGTAGTCGATCGACCGGCTGAGGTCCTTAGACCAAAAGATGACATTGTCTCTATAAGTACTGCTGGTGTTTGGCCAGTAGATCGGCTTCTGTCCGCTGCCACGTTCAAAGGTTCCCTTGTAGATAGGGAATAAGACCGCACGTCCACTTTTTATAATGAAATCGAAGTAGCTCGGGAACCCTTCTGCGCTCGATCGCAGGTGAGCGGCAGCGGCGCCGGGAAAGTGCACGACGACTTGAAAAGGCGGCGACACTCTTTTGGGCAGGAATAAATACGCGGTGACTCGCTCGCCTCCGTAAGCCGCGTCGAATGAGACCTTTTCTTCGCTCCAATCCTCCGTCTGTTCGACGGATTCCACCTTCGCATGCAACGGCGTCTTGTCATAAGAGTATTGGTTCTTGTAAGCCCGGAAAAGTTGATCAGAAACAGGTTTTTCGGAGGCGTAGTTGCGTAATTGAACCGTGATCGGAGCGCCTGCTGCTTCGGCTTCCTTACCAGTCGACACATATTCAGCGCAACGAAAACCAAATTCCGGGGACCGCTCGAAGGGGGAACGAGCGTCGGGAATGTTAAACATATAAGTCGGATCGTCCCATGCGCCGCCCATGCTATAGCGCCTGCCGGAGGCCGCTTCGTTTGCACACCACTCCTTCACGTTGCCAGCCATATCGTAAGCGCCACACCAGCTCATCCCGTGGTAAGTCCCGGCCGGCGAAGGTCCCTTGCCACTGAAGTTGCTGGCGGGTATCAGGCTGGGGCTGTCCGCCGGGGATGCAGCAGCAGCCCAGTGATAAATGGTCGGAAGCGACTTGCCTGCAAAGTCAGCATAAGCTTCAGCCTCGAACCAGCTCACACCGGTGACCGGGGATTCGCCCTCGCCCTGCGGATATTGACCTTGTATCCAGGTGGAAGGTCCTGGCCTGCTCGTTTTATCGACAAAGAGTTTCATCGCGTCGGCCCAAGGAAGCACGCGTCCATCCTTTCGGAATTCGTGTTTCCAATACTCCTGCTTCTTGTAACCTCCCTGGTCCACAAAGCGTTTGAACTCGCGATTGGTGACCTCGAACTTATCGATCCAGTATTTGCCAACCTGGACTGCAGGCAAGGTCTCAAAGCCTGCAATGCCTTCAATCCCCCAAGGACGGAAAGGGTTGCTCTCAACCAACTCAACAGGAACCATTCCGCTGGGAGCCTTCCCGTCTTTGTGCAGTACCACCGTGATCGGGCCGGACGGGAAGGTAGCGCGTTCAAGCGTCGTATATCCTTTCAGGGCGAATTTCCAACTCGAATCCACAGCGGGAAACCTCCCTTTCAGGATGGGCGAGAGACCGACAAATTCCCATTGGGCGTTCGGAGAGTTGTAGTTCCTGCGGTAGACCGACGCCCCCGGAGGGCTGGTAATGATGGAATCGGACCATGAAATATCGGGCCAGAATCTGGCCAGGGTTGGGTCAGCCGGAATGTATCGCTTGGCCTGAACAGCGAGTGCATAGGCTTCGCCAGTTTCGCCCCGTTCGATGAGCTTGCCGATCTGCGGTAAAGCCTGCTCCCTGGCCCATCTGACTTTAGAAATGTGGTGAATCCCCCAGCCAATCAAGCTCATTAAGGCTAAGAGGATAATCAGTGCGGGGACTGCGACACGGGGCTGCCTGCTTTGCCGGAACAGCACTCTTGGGTTGACACCACTGGCGGGTTCCGAAATCAGTTCGGAGCAATCCTTGAGCTCCTGCCCAACCTCTATCATGCTTGCATAGCGTTCTTCAGGGCGCTTGCGCAAACAGCAACGAATGATTCGGTCCAGTGCATTCGGGACATCTTTTATGAATTGGTCTTTTATGAATTGCTGCAGCGGGATGGGCTCCTCCCGCTCGATTGCTAGCAATGTTTCACTCCTGGACTGGCGCTCAAATGCTTTCTTTCCCGTGAACATCTCGTAAAGAACCGCACCAAACGCAAACATATCGCTACGTGCGTCAACCCGTTGACCATGCAACTGTTCAGGAGACATGTACGGCAGCGTGCCAACTACCTGGACGTCACCAGTAAGGCCTGTCAGGGCCTCTTCCTCAGACACGACAGGCCATTCGTACTTTGCCAGCCCAAAATCGAGCAGCATTGCCCCGCTTTCGGTGAGCATGATGTTGCCTGGTTTGAGGTCGCGATGAACGATGCCCTTACGGTGTGCCGTAGCGAGTGCATCCGCAACCGCGATCGCGATCTTCACACCTTCGACGGTCGAGAGCCGCCCCCTCTGGATGCGCGCCGAGAGTGTCTCGCCCTCCAGGTACTCCATGGCGATGAAGGCTCTCGCGGAGTCTTCCCCGAAGTCATACACCCTGCAGATGCTGGCATGATTTAAAGCTGAAGCAGTTTTCGCTTCGCGCAGAAATTGCTCCAGCGATTCCCTATCCTCCGCTAGTTCCTTGGGCAGAAGTTTCAGCGCAACCATTCGGTCGAGCAGCAAATCTTCGGCTTTGTAGACCTCACCCATACCTCCGGCAGCGACGAAATGGACGATGCGGAACCGCCCAGCTAACACCTCACCGGGTGTCAATCGTTCCAGGGGGGTTGCGATCCACCGAGGGTCAACAAATGGCGGGCTGGATAAGAAACTGCCCAAGCGGTGGTTGACGCCAAGCAGCCGGCGCACTTCGGCGCGGACCATTTCGTCGCGCTCGTTTTGTTCGAGAAAAGAGGCCCGCTGTGCCGGGCTGCATTC
>DASRRN010000432.1:0-3415 GCA_035695685.1 Acidobacteriaceae bacterium
GCGAGCCATCTTTCTTGGCTGCCTCGACCAGCGGGCATCCCCCCGCATCCAGCGGCCGGTAAGCCTTATCACCCGGAACAGTCTCGATGATGCGCGCGTAATCCCATGGTCCTTTTGATTCCTCAGGCTTCTTAACCTGAAGCAGATACATATCGCGAAGTACGCGCCCATCGATCCGCAACTGGCCATTATGGGTCATGAAGTCATTGATCGGGGTCTCCCGCATCTTCTCCATCACCTTGAGTGGGTCCTTGCTGCCCAGCGCCTTGATCGCCTCCAAATAGTGGATGGTTGCACTGTAGACACCGGCCTGCACCATGGTCGGCATGTGGCCGACCTCCTTGATGAAGCGTTTGGAGAACGCCCGGGTCGCGTCATTCTGATCCCAGTAGAAAGCCGTGGTAAACTGAAGTCCCTGAGCGGCCTTGAGCCCTAGCGCGTGGACGTCGGTGATGAACATCAACAGGGCTGCGAACTTCTGGCCATGCTGCGTGATTCCAAACTCAGCGCCCTGCTTGATCGAATTGGTAGTATCGCCGCCGGCATTCGCGAGGCCGATGATCTCCGCCTTGGACGCCTGGGCCTGCAACAAGAAGGAGGAGAAATCCGAGGTGTTGATCGGCGCATAGACCGCGCCCAGGACCTTGCCGCCCTCCGCTCCCACGACCTGGGCGGTATCGCGCTCCAGCGCGTGTCCAAACGCATAATCGGCGCCGATGAAAAACCATGACTTCCCACCGGACTTCACGATGGCAGAGCCGGTGACGTGAGAGAGCGCATAGGTATCGTAATTCCACTGCGCGGCGTAGGGCGAGCAGCTCTTGCCGGTTATGTCAGAACTGGCTGGTCCGTTGAACAGCACAAGCTTCTGCTTTTGCCGAGAAACCTCCTCGACCGCGAGCGCGACGGCGGAAGAACCGCCGTCGGTGATCATGTCAACGCCTTCATTGTCGTACCAGTTGCGGGCGATGTTCACCGCAACATCGGCTTTGTTTTGATGGTCGGCAGTCACGATTTCGACCGGCTTGCCAAGGACCGGGCCGAAATCCTCGACCGCCATGTGGGCCGCCACACCAGTGCCCTTCCCGGTGATATCGGCATAGAGCGAATTCATGTCGCTGAGCACGCCAATCTTGACTTGCGCAGCGGCAGGGCTTGCTATCGCTGCCAGCAACGTGGCGAGCATCGTCAAATTTTTTCGGCTCATTGGATCTCGCTCCCTACATTGTTTTGATCGGCGTCTCCGGATGATCGGCTCCGCTGTGTCGGACCTGCTCCAAGTTCGTGCCGCTTGCTTGGACTGGGGGCGCCCGATGGGCTCCCTCTCACATTCAATACCTTCTTGGGGCGGCTCAGCAAGGTCAACAGCCCGGCAACTTTTCCGAAGGCGGCCTCATTTAGTATCGGGAGTTTTTTCGGCCCAGGGCGTGAATGGGCCGAAGGGCGATACCGATTCGATGGATTCAGACGGTTTCGCCAAACACCATCGGCCGCGTCACACAGGTCTCCATCGGAGATCCCTCCGAGCTAGTACCCGCTCTCAGCGAAAAGTGATTCATGGCCACTGAAAATTCAAGAGTCGAATGAAGCGCTTACCGGAATTGCTGTATGCCCAAACTCGTGATTCCGGGTACTACATCAGAGGTTGGTGAGTCGGGTGCTATGAAAATTTGCGAGCAACTAGAGTCGGTTATCATTTGCCCCGCCGTTTCAATCTCTGATTCCGGGTACTAGTTCCCGTTTTTGAAACTGCGGCGCTACCTTCGCAGACTGATAAGCTTTGCGACCAAACCTTATCAGTCGGCCAACTGACTCCATTTGTGTAATCCTTATCAGTTGGCGCCAGTCGCCGACCGTTTGCGACGCTGCTAATCAACTCTACCTTATGCCCGCTTCCCCAGATACTGCTCGATTTGTTATTACCTTGTTGGACACAGCAGCGGCGCAAGTGGCTAAATTATGCAGTACGCGCTCGTCGAAGGGATGCGGCAGAAGGCCCTGCCGGGCGCAAAAGGCGTGTGCCCAACATGCGGGGCTGCGATGGTCGCGAAGTGTGGCTCCCGTGTCATTCATCATTGGGCTCATTCGGGTCGACGCAACTGTTACCCGTGGTGGGAAAACGAGACGCCATGGCACCGCGAATGGAAAGGCCTGTTCCGCCTGAATGCCGGGAGATTTGTCACACTGCGCCGGACGGGGAAATACACCGGTCCGACATCCGGACGCCCACCGGCATTTATATCGAGGTTCAGCGCTCGGCCATGTCGGACGCCGAACGACTGTCGCGCGAAGCTTTCTATGGAAATCTCATCTGGGTTCTCGATGGCGCACCTTTCAAAGCGAACTTTGACATGTACCATGAACTCCCCGATCCCCCGTCGTCGCCACATGAACGGAGCGAACGCTGGGCTCTTCTTCCGTTTGTCGGAGTGCCGGGCGGAATACCCGGATGTTACCAAATCGACGATCCGAGGGGGCATCTACCACGGCATGCGCGAAATCGCGGATGAAGTTCTATTCGCCTATAGAGGGCATCATCAGTATGACTGGGTGAAGCCCCGCGTCAATTGCGCGATGACCACAACCTGCTGGAGACCCATCTTATCAATTTGCCCGGCGATCGGCGCCGCAATCGCGGCCAGATCGATCCGGACTTGGCGATCGCCAGGGCAAAGTTCGAGGAAGCGGAGAACTTCGAAGAGGCCCTGGGCTATTTGACGACACGCGAAACATTCGCGGTTCTAAGCTCGAATGCCTTGCTTCGCACCTTATGCGCCATGCCACACGGCGGAGAATGAAGGAGGCGAGGCCGGTCGGTCGAACAGCTCGTCGGAACCCGCCGGTGGGTGCGGAAAGTGGCGATGCGCTCGACTAGAAACAGCCCCTCTGCCGTTCCAAACCCGCGCCGCCGGGAACGGAATTTTGGGCTGCAGAGACCGAGCGCCGAAAAATCGCCCACGAAGACCCACGAAGTCCACGGAGACAGAAGGCCCGGCAACAAAACCCTCGAAAATCGAAGTCGGGCTTGAGATTTGTACGCGAAGGGATTTACGAGCGGTCCTTGAGGGGACGCTGTTCGAGCAGGTGTTAATAGGGATCCGAACTATCCTTCCAGGCTTCTAAGCAGGTAATTTTGACCGATCGCTTCCCGCTAGATTTTCGGCGCAGCGCCGGCCCGGTCAAACGCGGGCGTTTTCTCGATATCGCCGGGGCCAGCGCCGGATGGCGTATCTTCAGCACCGCGACGTATCGCCTCTCTTAAAGCCCCCGGACTCTGTCGCAGAATCTTTATTACTATTTTTGAACGTCCTGTTCTCGTTCCTATATCCGGAACTTGATTTGTGGTTTAGCCTTCCGATCCATCACCGCTCTCCGTCTCGGCAGCCATCGGTGACAGAGAGACGCTACAGCGCTC
>DASRRN010000433.1:0-3383 GCA_035695685.1 Acidobacteriaceae bacterium
GAGCTGTTCTGGGAACTTGCCGGGAAGCCGCAGGGCAGCGCGGATGACGACTGGTATCGAGCCGAGCGAGTGGTGCGCCACGCCGTCGCGGAAGCTTGCTGTCGATAGGGTACAAGCGTCAGCTTTCAGCTTTCAGCCAGCCCGGCGGAATGACCGTCCCAGCGTGGCTTTACCGGTTGGTCAGGAACCGCTTGTTTGCGCGGGCGGCTCGGTAGGATCATCAAGAAAAAGCCGCCCTCGGGGTTGGCAAACGGGCGACAGAGTCGCCTGAGCCGGATAACATCCGGCTCGCAGGATCCTGTGACATTCTAAGTTACCTCATCAACTCTATGAAAACAAAGGTGCGTCCTGTTCGGTCGGAGCCGTTTGCGGACGTCTGCGGCTGTGGCTAACACCCAAGGCCTCCTTTACAGCCGGGGAAGCCAGTGCTGCAACCGATATCTCCCACGGGGCAAAAGGCACCACCTGTGTCGCCTGAAGTATTTTCCCCTGTATCATGCGCTTGATTATCGACGTGCTGACCTGCAGACGTTCGGCCGCCTCTTCCAAAGTGACTGCCTTCTTGTCTTCTTGGCAAACCGGTTGGTAATTTGCCAGATTATGGTTGCGACGAAAGCCATAGACCCGGTCTGCATTCCAGCCGTTGCCTGTGCCCGTCGCAAGCCGTAGTCGGTTCAGTGTGCAAGCGATGTCACCATCGGTGTACTTGCCAGCCATTTGACGGATGACTTCGACCGCTTCTATCCCTGTCGTGCGTCCATGTTGCCCCGTGCTGGTCTTCTTCACTCGTAATTCGGAATGGCGACCACCCGCCCAATGAATTAGGAGAACGACATCGTTTTTTGCCTCATCCACATCCACGACGAATTCCTCTGCCAGGATGCGAACGATTCTTTGCTTCAGGCCGGCATCGGTTTTGGGCGATTTCCATATTGCCGGAAGATCCTGCGCCAAGCTCAATAATACTTCCTTGTCTGGAATCGCGGGCATTTTCTCGCTGTTGTCAAAATCGCGCAACCTGGCCTCCATTTCCTGCGCTTTCTTTAACCCTGCATTCCACCGCGCCTCCAGTTCCCCTGCCACCAGGCGATTGTCTGGATCTACTGCATCGTAACGTCGCGCGGCAAGTTTGACTTCGTAGCGCGCTTGCTCTATCTCTAGCTCCACTGCCCGGCGCCGCTCTGCTACTTGCTGTCGTAGCTTCTCAGTGGCTTCCATGGCCGCCTCCATCGCATTGCCGCCGATCGCTCGCAAGATCTCTTCGCCCACCGCTTCATCCACACGCCCGCCGCTAAAGGATATGCACCGCTCGGCCCCAGTGCTCATGTGTGCTCCTCGACACTGGTATCGCTGCACACTGCCACTGTTGCCGCTGTAGGCCACATACAGCATGTGCCCGCACCGTCGGCAACGCAGCATTCCGCTCAACAGCGCGCGCCCACCCCGCCCCGCCTTCGGCTCCCCGTCCGGTTTCATGTGAAGATTGTTGGCCAGCATGATTTGATTGCCGTCGTACTGCCCCCAAGTAATGTACCCGGGATGATGGTCCCGTAGCAAGACGGTCCACTCCGCGCGGGGCTTCGCGTGACCCTTGGTCTTACGGGCTTGCCCCTCGACTATGCGCGTCCGGCCCTGGGTTTTTCCGAACGCGTAGGCCCCACTGTAGATGGGATTCGCCAGCATTTTCAGCAAAGGGCTGTAGCGCGGAGGGCCCCACATCGTTCCACCTCCAGGCTGCTCCCTGGTTCGGATGGGTAGCGACAGTCCTTCCCGCCGGAACCACAACAACACTTGCCGCGCGCTGCCCAATTCCCGCACCTTGCCAAACACCATCTCAATCGTCTGCTGGACCCGCTGGTCCGGATCCTTCTCGATGCGGCCATCGGCCGTCCACAAATAGCCCACTGGTAACAGGTATTGCAATTCTCCGCGCTGCGCTTTCTGCCGAATGGCCTCGACCGAGCGTTGACGGAACAGATTCAGTTCGAACTCGTTCATCGTCCCCTTGAGTCCCAGCAGCAGACGGTCATTCATTAGCCCTGGGTCGTAGACACCGTCCGGGTCTACTATCACGGTTCCCGCCAGACCGCACAGGTCGATCAGATGATGCCACTCCCTCCCATTGCGCGCTAAGCGCGAAGCTTCGATGCAGAATATCGCGCCAGCGCTGCCCGCGCATATCGCCCCCAACAGTTGCTCGAACCCTGTCCGTGTTACCAGTCCCGATGCCGATCGACCGAGATCCTCGTCAATCACGGTGATCTGCTGGAACCCGAGCTCACGAGCTCGGTCTTGCAGCCCATACTGTCGCCGCTGGCTCTCTTGATGGTGGAGCACCTGCCCCGGCGTCGACTGCCGAATATAGATCATCGCTCCGCGTTCCAGACGCTCAGCGGTCAGCTTGTTCATGCTTCTCTCCTCCTTCTGTCGCCACCGCGCTCAGCAACAGTTCGACTAGAGCTTGAACCAGGCGCTCGTCCTTGCCGTCTGGAAGCGCCAGCGGCGACGGGTCCAGCAGGGGAAGGTTGAGCTGTGCCAATGTCAACTTCGGCTGATGCTTCATTTCGGCCCTCCTTGGGCGTTAGCTTCAGCGAAGCCTTATCGCACTGCGACTCGCATTGCAACAGGTTCAGTAGTTCTCGGAGTTCCAATAGTGCGTCGCCCTCGATCAGTGACGGACCTAAAATACAGGTCGCACATGAGGGACTGAGCATCCATGCCGGTAGCCAACATTCGGCGCCGCCTGACAACTGAATGACTACCGACTCCTTATTTCGATGCGTCTGCCTCCTTAGCTCACGAAAACTCTGGCCATAAAACGGATGCCAACGATAGTAGACCGTGACTACCGCAAAACGATGGGCATTATGTAACTGGCTCGCAGGTTAACAACCTGCCCCACAAACCCAATGGGCTACCAGACTTCCTTGGAGCGCATTTTGACGTGCTGGGCTTAGGCACCCTGTTCAAGATGTACACGCCGACGTTGAAGATGAATGGGGTAGAGCCGGTCGGCAATGCCCCACAAACCCAATGGCCTACCAGACTTCTTGCCGTCTTTAAGAGGATTTTTCACAGCCTACTTGCGCGCGCGGCTCACTGCCAGCGAGGCAAGGTTGGGAAAAGATGTACTATGTAGGGCGATAAGCATGCGTGCTTTGATTACCAGCCTGGCCTTCGCGGCAGGACTTCTCGCGCAGCCCCAGGTCCGCACCGGACCCGCGGTCGGCGCCGTCATCCCGAAATTCTCCGCGCAAGACCAGAACGGCCGCACGCAAACCCTCGCGGCGATCGCCGGGCCGAAGGGCGCCCTGCTGGTCTTCTATCGCTCGGCCGACTGGTGACCTTACTGCAAAGTCCAGCTCGTGGAGCTGGAGCACGAT
>DASRRN010000434.1:0-4319 GCA_035695685.1 Acidobacteriaceae bacterium
CGCTGAAGTGTTGCAGCTTGGTTACATTGGCCGTGTCCCATCTTTCATAGATATCGCGGGTAACACCTGCGGAGCCGTGGCCGGCTATCTGGCCACGAAACCTTTTCTCAAAAGGGCGGATGGTCCAAGATCATTGGTGCTCTATCGAGTGGTCGCGGTGGCGGCAATCCCCATCGCGATTCTCGGCACCCTGGCAATCCTGCCTCACCACACCAAGTCGGACTTCTCGAACTGGAATTCGACGTTCCACGTAGCAGTCGGCAACGAATTAACCCAGGATCGGCCGTGGTCAGGGACTATTTCAGAATTTGCCATCTATCCAGTTGCGATGACTCCAGAACAAATCAACGAACTTGCAGTCCAGACCGCGAGTTCCAACACGGATAGGATTGCGGGGAAGGTTTCTCCAGAGGCGCCTATTGTCGAACGCATGCATCCCGCGGGCTCGACGACGCCTCTGCGGCTACTTTCCAAGCAGGAAGAGCTTAAGCTGTACGACACACTGGTGAGCCGAAACCAGCTCACCCTCGCGGTTTTGATGCGGACGAACGACCTCGAACAGACTGGCCCTGCACGGATCGTGACGTATTCTCAAAATGAATTCAGTCGCAACTTTACCCTGGCCCAAATCCGAAACACACTAACGTTCCGCCTTCGGACACCCAACTCCGGCCCAAACGGCGCGAACCCGGCTCTGTACACCGGTCCGGTGCTCAAACGCAACACCCCAGCATTTGTAGCGGCTGTGTACGACGGGCGTTTTTCCAGCCTCTACGTGGATGGAAAGCGGGTCGCACGAGTAGATCTTGGCGCGAAAAGACCGCGCTTACCGAGGCGAATCTTGTCATGGTTTCCCGGCTCGCTACCGATTCCTGAGATAGAACTGGGCGGCGCCGAGATTTTGCTCAGTGGCTTGTTCGCGATCGGGATTTTTGCCTTATGTGGAATCCCTCGCCGGCCATTGATTCGTTTCTTTGCGGGTGCGCTGGCAGGCGCTGCGATCGGTGCAATCGTCTGGGTCTTTGGAGTATCCGAACCACGATTGGGGATGCGTATCTTTATGGAGTGCGTGGCAGCGGGTTTGGTTATCTCCGCATCCATGGAAACTGTGACAGCGGATGACCACTCGCGAGGACGACACGATGCCCTGAATCGGGATTCAACAATTCCGGTCGTCGAATAGAGCTGGCAGACAAAAAGAATTGTTTGCTGAGCAAAAAGGGTGAAGGATGGTGCCGTAATTAATTCTTGCTGTGCCGCAGGAAAGGCGCAGACTCGTTTCATGAAGCAGATCACGCTTAAAGTTAACGGCAGTGAGCACACGGTGGAAGTGGATCCTGATACGCCGTTACTGTTCGTGCTCAACGACGAGCTGGGATTGCGTGGACCGCGGTTTGGTTGCGGCATGGCGCAGTGCGGAGCCTGCACGGTTATCCTGAAAGGCCAAGCGGTGCGGTCCTGCGTAACGCCGGTGAGAGCGGTTGGGCAAGCCGAGGTCACGACCCTGGAAGGCCTGGGCACTGCTGAGAAGCCTCATCCGATTCAGCAAGCGTTTATTGAGGAAGGAGCGGCCCAGTGCGGATTTTGCCTTAGCGGCGTGATCCTGACGGCGAAGGCGGTTCTCGATGCAAAGCCAGACGCCTCTGATCGGGAGATTCGCGATGCTCTCGGAGGAATCTTGTGCCGCTGCTTTACCCACGTTCGCATGCTGCGGGCCATTCGAAAATATGCCGAGGCAAAAAAAGCATGACTCCTTCCCGGCGGAACTTTATGAAGGGTTGTGGCGCGCTGATCGTGAGCTTCAGTGCTGCATCCGTCGCCCCATTGCAGGCGCGCGGCCAAAGGAAGTCCCATGCGTCGGCGATTGATTCGAACAAGCTTGACTCCTGGCTGGCGATAGGCGCAGATGGCACCATCACCGCTTACACGGGAAAGTGCGACTTTGGCCAAGGCATCTTTACCGCACAAACGCAACTGATCGCGGAAGAGCTTTGCGTATCGATCCATCGCGTCAAGCTGATTGAGTGCGATACGGCCGTCACCCCGGATCAGGGGACCACCTCCGGAAGCCAGTCAACGCCGACCAACTTTAACGTGGAAAATCTTGCGTTGGCAGCGGCAACTGCACGGGAAGCTCTGCTTGGCCTCGCGGCCACAAAGCTGGGCGAGACGGTGGATGAACTTGGGTTGGAAGACGGCGTCATCACCGGCCGCTCGGGACAAAGCGTCAGATATGAGGACCTCATTGGCAGCAAACGTTTCAACCTCGCGCTGAGCCCTACGGCAAAGCGGCGAACTCCAGGGCAGTGGACGGTGCTAGGGAAGCCGGTTCCCTCGCTGGACCGGGTCGCCCTCATGACTGGCCGGTTCGAATTTCTCCATCACTTTCGTGTGGATGGCATGCTTCACGGTCGCGTCGTGCGGCCGCCGGAAATGGGAGCTACGGTGGCCGAGGTGGACGAGCACTCAGTCCACGCACTGCCGGGGCTTAGAAAAGTTGTGGTTCGCAAGAACTTCGTCGGCGTGGTTGCGGAGACGCAATACCAGGCGGTGGTCGCAGCGCGCCGGTTGGTCGTGCGATGGAATCCCGGCCCTCCATTACCAGCGCAAAAGACATTTTTCGAACACCTGCAGGCACAGCCCTCGCACGACGTCCTAAGCGTCGACTCCAGAGACGTCGACACACAACTCGCGGCCGCCGGTAGCGTGGTGCGGGCGAGATATACCTATCCTTATCAAATGCACGGATCGGTAGGGGCGTCATGCGCCGTGGCGGACGTGAAGCCAGACCGTGCAACGGTATGGTCTGCCACGCAGTCGGCTTATCCAACGCGGAGTATTGTAGCCACGCTGCTGGGTCTGCCGCCTGATAGCGTGCGCGTGATTTATAAACGAGGATCGGGATGCTATGGACTAAACGGCGCCGATGCGGTTTCGTTCGACGCCGCCCTTCTGTCCCAGGCGGTGGGAGCGCCGGTACGGCTTCAGTTCTCGCGCCAGGACGAAATGATGTGGGAGAATCTCGGCTCCGCCTGCGTGGTCGAGCATCGTGCCGCAATCACCCCGGAGGGACGCATCATCGCCTGGGACCGGGAGAATTGGGTAGCCTCGCTTGGCAGTCGGCCGGGCTATGATCAGCCGGGAAATGTGATCAGCGGCATGTTAGCGGGCTACCCACCGGAACCGTTGGAGCCGGGCGCGGCAAAACCACCTACGACCAGGCTTCGCAATGGAAGCAACACCGTCCCGTCTTACTTCGCCGGGTGTGCGGGTGGCGCCTGTCGCGGCGGGGGCACGATCCGCAGTGAACGCGCGCTCACACATACGGTGCGTTCCCCGTTCTTCACCGGACCATTACGTTCACCATTGCGGATCCAGAATACGTTTGCCAACGAATGTTTTATGGATGAACTCTGCGCACATGCGAAAGCCGACCCGGTGGCCTTCCGGTTGCGGCATCTGCACGACTCTCGAACCATAGGCGTTCTCAAAGCGGTGGCAGAGGCTGCGAACTGGGAGGCGCACCCCGCAGGTAGTGCCCGTACGGGAGTGGTGAGCGGGCGCGGCGTTGCCTGCGTGGCTTATGAGGGAGAAAACGGGTATGCCGCAGTGGTTGCTGAAGTGACTGTGGATCTCGAAACCGGCTTAGTGCACCCCAGACGCTTTATTGTGGCATTGGATTGTGGGCCGATCTCGAATCCTGATGGGCTCAGAAACCAGATTGAGGGCGGCGTCCTACAAGGGATGAGCCGCGCTCTGGTGGAAGAGGTCACGTGGGACGAGCGGCGTATCACCTCGGTTGATTGGAAGACCTATCATAGCCTGCACCTTGATTACGAGATACCCACGATCGAGAGTGTCTTCGTGACGCCGAAGCATGTGCCCGCTACCGGTGCGGGAGAGACGGCGATCACAGTTATTCCTGCTGCAATCGGAAACGCGATCTTCGATGCAACGAACGCGCGGCTGCGGAATCTGCCCTTTACTCCCGAACGGGTCAAAGCTGCATTAGTACAGGCCGCCCAGATTAACGAGTCGGCTTCGTAGGCTGGGGGGAAAAGTCTCTCCTGCGGGAAAATCGTGCCCTCAGCGGCTAAAGCCGCATTCATTTCAAAGTAGTTATGTACGGGCTGAAGCCCGTACCC
Organism: Acidobacteriaceae bacterium; assembly: GCA_035695685.1. GTDB lineage: Bacteria > Acidobacteriota > Terriglobia > Terriglobales > Acidobacteriaceae > PALSA-350. Next base: position 4,146 of record DASRRN010000434.1, read on the forward strand.
TTCATAGAAAGAAAGACGTACTTCAGGGGCTAAAGAGTGTGCGTAAGAACGCAGGGGCTAAACAGGCTGCGGAAAAATGATTTGTACGAAGGGCACGGCTTCAGCCGTGCCGTACAAGAATCGAATTGATGAGGGCTTCAGCCCCTGGGGTACGCTTTTTTGTCATTCCTCGCG
>DASRRN010000435.1:0-9772 GCA_035695685.1 Acidobacteriaceae bacterium
GGGTCAGCAAATCGATCGGCATTGGACCGCGCAGCGAGCGGGCGGGGGGCGGAGGTTTCAATGGACCGCCTCCTGGCGGCGGGGGCCGTGGACCGGGGGGCGGTGGCCCTCCCGGAGGCGGACTTGGCCCAGGCGGACTCAGCAGCTCGGGCGGACGCCCTCCGATGCTGGATCAGCAGGCATCCCGACGCTATTCGTTGAATTTTACGGTCATGGGTAGAAACATATTCAATAACGTGAACCTGGCGCCGCCGGTCGGTGTTCTCGAGTCGCCTCTGTTTGGCAAGTCTAATGCCCTGGCGGGTGGATTCTTTTCGTCGCCGTCATCCAATCGCAGCATCGATCTTCAAGTGTCTTTCAACTTTTGAGCGGGAACGGGGCTGCGATTTGACGAAAGCAAGCGCCGAGTGAAATCGGAAGCGACTGAGCTCGCCGTATGGTTGCCGGCTAGCGCCTCCAAAGTCGACCCGATGCAGGCGCTGCGCGCGGAGTAATAAAGCAATCGTTGGGCTGCGCCCATCATTTTCGGCCCACGTACGCCCCACGGCAGGCCGGGGCAGGTTAGGCGAACGTGGGGCACCCGTCCCATCTCCTCTTATGGCTGAGGGGGAAGTTGTTTCTCATTCACCTGGCAGCTGGCTGTTCACGGGGTCGATGGCTGGAATACCAGAACCAAATGCCTCACCCTGAAGCCGGGACAGAAGCCAACCAAGCAGCAGGCATACAACGATGCTGATAGTGGCATCGGCTGCGAAGCTGCCGCGCGCCCCTCCGAAGGAGTAGGCCCTGCCGTCCACATACAACATATAAGCAACCGGGACATTGGTAGCCGCGATTAGAAAGGTGAAGGTGGTTGCGGCAAGCGGATTGTTCTTTCCTATAGCCTCAAAAGTAAGGGCGACTGTGCCAGTGTAGGAGATGGTCTGGAACAGGAATTCGCCCAGCAGGGCAAGCGAAAAGGTCCATGGCACATGGGGCAGCACGATGAGGCTCAGGGTAAAAAGGCCGCCGAGTGCCCCATTGGCGAGATAAAGCAGACGTAGCGGCATGCGTTTGGAAAGGAAAGGAAAGAGCAGGCAGCCAAGGATGCCGGGAAGGATCGCGCCCGCTCCGCCAGCCAGACTCACCATCCTTGGAGATGCGCTGAAGTCGTTGCCGACTCCTCCAAGCAGGTTGGTTAACGCGAACGAACCGCAGGGGGTAAGGAAGAGCAGGAGTGTGACCAGCACTTCGCGGCGGCGCAAGAGCGCAAAGATCTCGCGACTGAACTGGGTGAAGCTTTCGCCGGCCAATCGCCGATCCGGACCGGGAGCGGGAATAAGAAGGAAAATGGTGGCGGGAAGAAAGACGATCGCTCCCAGAAGGCCCGCCGCAAGCCATAACGGCAGATGGCGAATTAACTCCCCCCCGATCATCATGGTGAAGCCGGAAGAACAGATGTACGCGAGGTTAAACCACGCGCTGAGCTTGTTCTCGTCTTCGTTTGGACAAACCGTGGAAAGCCATCCGCCAAGGGCTGTCGTTGAAAGTATGGCTGCGGCGGAACCCGTGACGAGAGCAACCTCCAGGACAGCGAGATGACGCAGGTTGATGACTGCGATGAAGACCAGAAGACCTGCCAGCCCAGCAAAGAAAGTGGCATACCAACGACGGCTGAATCGTACATCGAGCATGGGGCCAAACACGACCGCCCAGAAGTTAGGAGATAAGGCCATCGCGGTGATCGCGGCGATTCTCACTTCCGAAACATGATAGGTCGCCAGCACCTGAGGCATGGCGAAAAAGGCTATGCCGCCGTAAAGCCCGAAAGTAGCATTCGAGATGCCCATTAGCCAGATCGGCGGAACATGGCGATTCGACGTCACGCGAGTCTCCCTTTCAGCCGCTGTCGCTTTTTCGAACGCGGGCCTGCTCAAGCGACGGGATTCGTTTGCATGGGCAAGGGCCAATTATAACCATGCCAGCTTGTTCTCGAGACTCAACCGGAGGGATGTCTACGTGCTGGAAGGTCAACTAACGGTTGAATTCGAAGATGGTCACCACGTCACGTTCAAAGCCGGTCAGGCTCTTATGCAGGCGCGCGCCAAGTGGCACAGGGGGCTCAATGAAGGAAATACGACCATGCGTTTTCTGGCCGTCTTCTTCGGAGAAAAGGGCAAGCCGATTATCCTCAACCCGCCACATGGCTGTTGGTGGATAAGAAATAATTACGCAACCATTGCAGTCACTTAAATCAGAGAGAGACCCCGGCCGATCGCGTGCTTGAAGAAGGCGAGGGTTGAGGGAACTGTTCTTCTGGATGTCACGAAGCTCTAACTAAGAGGCGCCGGCACTCATTGCCGAAACCGGAGACGCCACCTGATTCCGAATGAGCGCTTTCAACTCGTGGCGAAATGCTGATCGGAGTTCATGCTCGGAGAGAGGCACCTCAGTGGTGAAAGCGATGGTGCCAAGCTGTCGCTCTTCGTCTATGTACACTTTCCAGTTGTACCCGTACGCGCCGGTTGAGTACTGGTCGACGGTGATTCTGGGAAACTTACCAGCCTCTTCCGAGAGAATGCGCGTCAGGCGTTGAATCTTCTCCGAAATTTCCATTTCCATCTGCAATGCTCCTCGCACACATAAGTTTGTCGCCGACAAGGAGACAAGTCCAGTGAAAGTGAAAGAAAAATTTCAGCCCTGCCGGACCAAGGGCATCTTGGCAAAAGGGACCTGCGGGAACGTTTCCGACTCGTTGCACAACGGTAATTGCGACGGGCCAAAGGACTTAGCACGACTGCCGAAAAAGAAGCTCGCGAAGGAGTGCCTCAGCAACTGTTCAAACACCCGAAAAGACAGGGCTTGCGGCGGCAGGGCTCGTTCCCGTTTGGGGCATAAACATTGTTTCTGGGTCTGCTTTGGGCATCATCCGGGCCCAGCCTTCGGGTAACAAGAACGTACCTTCTGGAGCTTTCCGCACAAATCTGCCCGTGACAAAAGCCCCTTTTTCGGTCCCTCATTGTCTTGGCGGAACATGGATTTGCCTCAATCATCCCGGGTAATTTCAGGGCGCCGGGGCCGGTGTTACCATCATCGCTGTCCGTCTTGGTAACATCTTCCTGACCATGGCCGCACCCACCGCCTTTCCCATCCTGCAACAGGCACCCCGAGAGCCACACCCGCACGAAAGCTTTTCTGCCTCGCGGGCGCTCGAAGAAAAGCTGCGGCAGGTAGTCCGCGGCGAGGTTCGTTTCGACCCGGCTACCCGGGCCCTCTACGCCACCGACGCTTCCAATTACCGCCAGGTGCCCATCGGCCTGGTTCTTCCCCTGGACGAGGCCGATGTAATAGCCACAGTGGCGGCGTGCCGTGAGGCGGGCGCGCCTATCCTCTCACGGGGAGGCGGGACCAGCCTTTCGGGCCAGTGCTGCAATGTGGCCGTGATCCTGGACTTTTCCAAATACATGCACGCGATTCTCGAACTGGACCCGGCTCAGAAATTCGCCCGTGTCCAGCCCGGCATTGTGCTCGACCGGCTGCGCGATGCGGCGGAAGTACACGACCTTACCTTCGCCCCCGACCCGGCGACCCATAGCCGCTGCACGCTGGGGGGAATGATCGGGAACAACTCCTGTGGCGTACACGCGCTTATGGGGGGGAAGACGGTCGACAATATCGAGGCGCTCGATATTTTGCTGTACGACGGTACCCGGCTGACGGTTGGGGCTACGACAGAAGCCGAACTGCAGGCCATCATCGCCGGGGGCGGACGCCGGGGCCAGATCTATGCCGGCCTGGCCCGCATCCGGGACACTTATAGCGACCTTGTCCGCCAACGTTTTCCCAAGATTCCCCGCCGCGTTTCGGGCTACAACCTTGACGAGTTGCTGCCCGAGAACGGCTTTAACGTGGCCCGCGCCCTGGTGGGAACGGAAGGCACCTGCGTCACCGTGCTCCAGGCCCACTGCGCACTCAAGCACAGCCCGCAGCATCGCCGCCTGGTTGCGCTCGGCTTTGCCGATCCCTTCATCGCTGCCGACCACGTGCCCGCAGTGCTTCAGTACAAGCCGATCGGTCTTGAAGGGTTCGATGGCCTGGTGGTGGAATACATGCTCCGCAAGCATCTGGCGGTCGATGACGTACTGCTGCTGCCCGAAGGCCGCGGCTTTCTGTTGTGCGAGTTTGGCGCTGACTCCGCAGAAGAAGCCGACCGCGTCGCGGAAATATTCATCCAGGCCGCCCTGGCCTTTGGCAAAACCTGCACCGTGCGGCGCTATTCCGATGCCGAGGCCAGACGGGTTTGGCACGTGCGCGAATCCGCCCTGGGCGCTACGGTCTTCGTGCCCGGGGAAAAACACGGGTGGGAAGGCTGGGAAGATTCCGCCGTGCCGCCGGAGCAGCTCGGCAGTTACCTGCGCGAGCTCTATGGGCTGCTCGCACGCTATGACTACAAGACGCCCATGTACGGACACTTCGGGCAGGGTTGCGTGCACCTGCGCATAACCTTCGACCTGGTGACTGCGGAGGGCATCCGGAAGTATCGCGAGTTTATCGACCAGGCGGCCGATATCGTCCTGGCTCACGGCGGATCGTTGTCGGGTGAACATGGGGACGGCCAAGCGCGAGGGGCCCTGCTACCGAAAATGTACGGCCCGGAGCTGATCAAGGCCTTTCAGGAATTCAAAGCGCTGTGGGACCCGGGTAACGGAATGAACCCGGGCAAGATGATCGATCCCGTCGCTGTCTACGATGCGGTGGACAATCTTCGCCTGGGGGTGGGCTATCAGGCCAAGAAAGTGGAAACCTGGTTCCAGTACCCTCTGGACCCTGGCGGATTTGGAGAAAGCACACTGCGTTGCGTGGGGGTGGGAGCATGCCGCAAGCAGGACCACGGCACTATGTGCCCAAGCTATATGGCTACAAGGGAGGAAAAGCACTCCACCCGCGGCCGGGCTCACCTGTTGTGGGAGATGATGCAAGGCCAGGTAATCACCGACGGGTGGCGCAACGAAGAGGTAAAGGAAGCACTCGATCTCTGCCTCTCGTGCAAGGCGTGCAAGACGGAGTGCCCGGTGAACGTCGACATGGCGACGTGGAAAGCCGAGTTTCTGGGCCATCATTATCAGGGCCGGGTGCACCCCCTGCAGCACTACCTCTTCGGGTTCATGGACCGGTGGGCCAACCTTGCTGCTATTGCGCCGGGACTGGCCAACCTACCCATGCGGATTCCCGGGCTGAGCGGCCTGGTAAAGACGATCGCCGGCGTGGCGCCGCAGCGCACATTGCCGCAGTTTGCCGGCCGAAGCTTCCAGTCTCAAGACCGCAATCGCTCCACTTCCACTGGGACCCCACTCTTGCTATGGCCGGATACCTGGAACAACTACTTTCATCCCCAGGTTTTGGGTGCAGCGCTAGAGGTGCTCACCTCGGCCGGATTTCAGGTTCAGGTCCCAGCTCAGCACATCTGTTGCGGCCGCCCGCTTTATGATTTTGGTTTCCTCGACCAGGCGCGGAAGTACCTGCTAAGCATTCTCGAACGCCTCGGTCCGCAGATTGATTCCGGGATGCCTTTCGTGGTCCTCGAGCCGAGCTGCGCCAGCGTTTTCCGCGATGAGCTGACCAATTTCTTCCCCACCAACGAGCGCGCTCTGCGGCTGGCAAAGCAGACATTTTTGCTGAGCGAAGTTCTCACCCACCAGGCATCCGGTTATCGCCCTCCACAATTGGCTGGGCGACAGATGGTTCTCCACGGCCACTGCCATCAGAAGGCCTTAATGGGGATGCAGGATGAGCTTTCCCTGTTGCAGGCCACCAACGCCCAGGTAAGCATGCTGGATTCCGGCTGTTGTGGAATGGCCGGCCCGTTCGGGTTTGAGAAAGACAAGTTTGAGGTCTCACAGGCGCTGGGCGAGCGCGTGCTTCTGCCAGCGGTCCGCTCTGCAGCAGCTGAAACGATCCTGGTCACGGATGGTTTCAGCTGCCGGGAGCAAATCCGGCAGAATTCGCCGCGCCATGCCGTGCATTTGGCTGAGGTCCTGACCGGGCGCTGCTAATTGATCGAAACTCTCAACCCGAGCCGTACGCGTTACCCACGCAGTTGAGCTGTGTCCTCGCGGTGCACGAATTCGATAGGAACAAACCTTGTGCACCTGTATGCTTGTAGAAGTGCTTGTAACGCTTCGGCTTGTGTCCTGTCTCCCTGAGCCTGAGTCCCCTTAGAGGATATACAACCCGAAAATAGTGAGGCTCTATGCGCTCTGAACTGGTCTACTCGGCCGGCATTAAAATAGCGAATCGGTTTTTGCTCGCAACTGTTGCAATCAAAGCAGTTCGCAAATTGCACATCAGCACCACCCGCACTGAAGATACCGCCAATGTGGTGTTCGTCGACGTCGCCGCAGGCCGTTACACCGATGTCTGCATGCCGGAAATTGTGCCCCAGGCCGCGATCGAGCCCTTGATCGTAGATCCGTTCGTCGTCTCCGCTGCGTAATCAGGCTGCAGGGAAGAGATTTCGGGTTGCGTGCGACCCCCCGTACCTTCAACAAACGATTGACACTCTGGAAAAGGCGTACCTCAGGGGCTAAAGAGGGTGTGTGAGAACCGGATTTCCAGAATCCAGTCCCGCAGGGACGGTTGAGCTTAGCCCAGGACGCTAGTCCTGGGTAGGATTTGAAAGCGCGAACCAGTCCCGCAGGGACGGCTGAAAACAAAATTCAGGATGCAGTCACGGTATTCTCGTCCACTCTCTCGAGTCCAGCAAACCCCGGGTTCGCGCCTCGGGCAATTTTCAGTCGTCCCTGTCGGGACTACTCCAATCAGATCGCGTAGACCCAGGACTGACGTCCTGGGCTAAGCTCAACCGTCCCTGCGGGAGTGAAGTTCGGATTTTGGAAAACGGATCTCATACACCCTCTAAAGACCCTCACCCGTTGTGGCTTTTACGGCACGGCCGAAGCCGTGCCCTTCGTCCAGAGTTTGTCCTCAGCCTGTGAAGCCTGGGTCAGCCGTCCCTCCCGGGACTGAATCACGTTTTCCAACCCCACCCAGGACTAGCGTCCTGGGCTATTTTCAACCGTCCCTGCGGGGCTTAGTTTGGAAACCGGATTCTCATGCAAGGGCTGAAAGCCCTCGTCAGGTCTTGCTCACCGTGGCACGGCGGAACAGGCCGCGGAAAAAGGCGATCGTTCCACCGAAACGAAAAGTAAGAAGTACCCCCTGATTAAAGGCCATATGATTTTGCTGGGTTTATATACGGGCCTCAAGCCCGCACCGTTCCGGGAAAGAAAGACGTAGTTCAGGGGCTAAAAGAGGCTGCGGAAAAACTCGCCGTTGGGTAGGAAAACCGTACCTCAGGGGCTAAAGCCCAGCGTATTTTCAATCACTTACGGCACGACTAAAGTCGTGCCCTGATACAAAACATGAGTTTTTCCGCAGCCTGAAAAGCCCAGCTCTTTGTTAAGACTTTATGGCCCGACTAAAGTCGTGCCCTGATACAAGCCTCTGAGCGGTGACTTCCCCAAAAACGCGCCCATTTTCCGCGATTTGAATGTATTCACCGTCTCGCAGATCTAAAAGCTGCGGACACCTTCGTCTTTTTTAGCAGTTCAGCCCTCCGCCACGGTCGGGGGCTGCCAGAGTTCTACCCGGTTGCTCTCGGGATCGTTAAACCAGGCAAAGCGGCCATAGTCGTAATCCTCCCGCCGGGGATCGATGTCGACGCCCGCGGCACGCAGTTTTTCCAGCACCGCGTCCAGATCATCCACCCGGAAGTTGATCATGGCCTTTTGTTCACTGGGACCGAAATACTTCGTATCCGGAGGAAAGAAGGCGAAGACCGTCATCTCGCGTGGCCCCTCGCTGAAGAAGGCAAAGGCGCCGTCTTCGGTGCGTTTAATTCCCAGGTGCTCCTCGTACCACGCGTGAAGCTTATCTGGATCGGCAGCACGCAGGAACACACCCCCTACTCCCGTGGCTCGCGGCATCGTCTCCTTCATTCTCCGCTCAACAACTGCGGCATGGTTTGGCGGTGTTTGGGCTTTCGCCCGTGAGCCCGCTTTGGATCTCCGATAACCCGCTCTGGCCGGGGCTGCCCTACCCGCTCTCGGGCATTGGCCTTGACTGCTTTGACGATCGAAAATTTTTCCGGCCGCCGTTTCCTCTTGGCCATAAAGCGATTCTCCTCGGGGGCCGGAGTTATGGAATCCCTGTCCAAGTATGGAATACTTCTAATGATTTCGGCGGGAGGAGTTTTTTATCCAGCGCCGGGAAAGTGGGTCTCAGGCCATGGAAGAACGGGACTTCTTTGACGAAAAATCTGAACAGCGGAAACACACGCTGACCTGCCCTCATTGCGGCAAAGCGGAAGAATATGAGGTGGCATGGCTGGTAAGACGCAAAAAAGCGCAACTGCCGGGCAGGGCCGACGAGCGAGACCGCGCCCGGTTTGCCAAGGCCCAGTCCTACATGGTGCGCAAGGATGACGTCGTCGGTTGCAAGAACATCCGCTGCCGCAAGCGGTTCGAGGTTTCGAGCCTGCAATCCGTGGCATTTATCTAGACCAAGAGGCCTATGAAAATACTCGTCTGTATCAAACAGGTGCCGCAGAAAGATGCGCCTCTGAAGCTGAATGAGGCCGGCACCTGGATTCGCGAAGACGTTTCCTATGAAGTGAACGAGCCCGACGCCTACGCTCTGGAAGAAGCTCTGCGACAAAAGGAGAAGCACGGAGGCGAGGTTGTGGTGGTGACCGCCGGCCCGGCAAGAACGCAACAGGTTTTGCGAGAAGCTCTGGCCAAAGGCGCGGATCGTGCCATCCATCTCGAGGATGACCGCTTCGCCACCCTGGATGCGGCCAATATCGCGCGGGCTCTGGCGGCTTCGATCACAGGGGAAGCGTTCGATCTGATCGTGACTGGTCTGCAATCGGATGATTTTGGGTATGCCCAAACCGGCGTGCTGCTGGCCGAGGTGCTGGGCTGGCCACACGCCACCATCATCATCGGCATGGAAAAAACCGATGCCGGACTGCGCCTGAAGCGCGAACTCGAAGCCGGACGCTACCAACACGTCGACGTACCCCTGCCCGTCGTCCTGACGATCCAAAGCGGTATCAACAAGCTGCGTTATGCCACGCTGATCGGCATCAAACAGGCTAAGCTCAAGCCGCTGCGCAAGGTTACGTGGGCCGAGGTAGAGGCAAAACTGGGCAAGAACCAGCAGCAGATCGAACGGCTCTACGTGCCGGTAAAGCAGAAGAAGACCGAGATGCTGGAGGGGGCTCCCGCCGAGGTGGCGCGGAAGCTGGTTGAACAACTCAAGAATCAGGCACGCGTGATTTAATACAATTTAGTGTTGCGCACGAGGGAAACGGCATGGCCAATACACTCCTTCCGATAGAAGAGCGAGATCTAACCCCTAATCAAGTCGAACAGCTGGACAAGCGCAGAAATCGTGGTTTCCTGCTCATGGTTATCTCCGGCCAGTTCAGCATCGTCGCTACCGTGTTGCTGCTGTGGCTGGTCCAGGATCTGACGTATGCGCCGGGGTGGGCGCATCCGATCGCATACTACTTTGCCTTCTCGCTGGTGGTTGCAGGGCTCACCGGGTTGACCGGGGCGTACCTGCGCCGCGGCGCCCCCGAGTTTTAAAGCGTTTTTGCAACGAAAATGCCCGGTGAGAGGGGACTTTTCTTGATGAAAAGCTCCGGTGAGATATCTTTCCCTGGCTACACGTGTTGTGAAAAACGCTTTTGCCGACGTTTCCGAGCGGCTGAGCGAGAGGAATAAAAAAA
>DASRRN010000436.1:0-12909 GCA_035695685.1 Acidobacteriaceae bacterium
GATGTGTTTGCCTTCTCTCATGCCAGCCTGCAGGTCCGCGGGTCCTCTGGAAACGAGGAGGTCGAGGGCCAGTTTGTGAGCGGACAGTTCTTCCACGTTCTGCAGACGCCGCCGTTGTTGGGGAGATTGCTCATTCCGGAAGATGATCGCCCCGGGGGTGGGCCGGCGGGCATGGCGGCCGTGATCAGCGAGCATTTCTGGAAGACGTGGTTCGGCGGAGCTGCGGATGTCCTGGGGCGCAAGCTGCAGATCGATAACACGGTCTTCACGGTTGTCGGCGTCATGCCCAAGCAATTTATCGGAGCGGATCCCACGCAGCGGCCGCAAATCTATATCCCCCTCGCGGCTGAGGCCATCTTGCAAGCGCCCGAAAGTATGACTGCGGCCGGCTATCACGGCTGGTGGCTGAGCGTGATGGGGCGGCTGCAGCCCGGAGTTACGCTCGATCAGGCCAATGCCGCATTGCTGTCAGAATCGATGCCAATCCTCCGTGAGTCGGTTCCAGATGCAGGTTGGATTGCGGAGGCCACAAAGAGCCACTTCCATTTTAGTGCGGAGCCGGGATCTCGTGGGTTTACCTACCTTCGCCTTTTGTTCCGCAAGCCCCTCATGGCGGTTTTCGCAATGTGTGGAGGCGTTCTGCTGCTGGCATGTTTGAATCTGGCGAGTCTGCTCCTGGCGCGGAGTGCGTCGCGGGAGAGGGAACTGGTGACGCGGCTGGCACTAGGAGCTTCGCGCCTCCGGCTGTTGCAGCAGCTGCTGATCGAGAGCCTGCTGATCGCGTTGATGGGAACTGCGGCCGGATTAGCGGTGGCGCCGGCCGTGAGCCAGTTGCTGGCAACGATGCTGTTGAGCGTGAGCGGTCCGCAACACGTATACCTGGACACGTCTCTGGACTGGAGGGTAGTCGCATTCGCAGCGTCGATCGCAGTCACCGCGGCCATGCTGATCGGACTACTTCCCGCTCTGCGCGTCACATCCGGCACGGTGAGCGAGCAGATCAAGCATGGGCAGCGTGCATCCCCTGGTGATGAACGACGACATATTTTGCCGCGAATTCTGATGGCATCCGAGGTCGGGCTCGCACTTATGCTGGTGGTCGGAGCCGGACTTTTGGCCGAGAGCCTATTGCGGCTCTACAAGTCAGACGCCGGCTTCGATCCACAAGGCGTGGTCAATATTGCGTTCGATATGGACAAACAGCCGCTGAAAGGAGACGCCCTGACGGAACTCTACCATCAGATTGGCGAACGGCTCAGGCAGCAGCCGGAAGTGAAGAGTGTAAGCTTCGCACTCCTGATTCCGCTGACGGGCAGCGGATGGGATCAGCTCTTTTCTGTCCCTGGCGGCATCCCTCGCGAACTCAATCTGAATATGGTGGGCCCTGCCTATTTCGAGACCATGCGCATCCCTATGTTCATGGGCCGCGATTTTCGTTGGAGTGATAGCAAACAGAGCGGCTACAAGGTCATTCTCAATCAGGCGGCGGCGGACCTATTGTTCCCAGGGCGGAATCCTGTTGGGCAGCAACTGCTACGCAAACCGAACGTTCGAACGAAGAAGGCCTCGTTTGAAGTAATCGGCGTGGTGGGAAATGCAAAGTATTACGAGCTACGTAAACCGGCGTCGCCGGTGGGCTATTTGTTCATTGCTCAAAGTGACAACCCAATGAACTCCTACTCGGCGGTGGTGCGAGTCGACGGACCTGCCGGACCGCTGGCTGCCGCCGCCCGTTCGATCGCCACGCGGTTGGCCCCGGACATCCCGGCGCCGGTGATGACCACGATGAGTAGCGTGCTGGATGACTCGATCAGCGCCGAGCGGGTGATGGCGCTGCTGGCCGTGTTTTTTGCCGGGTGCGCGCTCCTGGTCACCGCCATCGGTCTCTATGGAACGCTGGCTTACGCAACCGCGCGACGCACCAGCGAGATCGGCATTCGCATGGCGTTGGGCGCACAACGCAAACGGGTGATGGCTATGGTCTTCGGGGAAAATGCCCTGGTTGCGGCCCTGGGCGCAGGAGCGGGGCTGGGTGTGGCACTTTTGGCCTCCCGGGCGCTAGCGAGCTTTCTGTACGGAACCTCTCCGCGGGACCCCTGGGTGCTGGTGGGGTCGGTGGCGGCGCTGACCATCATCGCCAGCCTCGCTTCGCTCTTACCGGCGCTGCGAGCAGCGGGCATTGAGCCCATGGCCGCAATCCGTTGTGAATAACAACACAACTACGAATTCCCACAGGGCAGAGAATCGGCAGAAGAGTCCGGAGGACGATAGAATGATTCTGCAATGACCACACGGATCGAAATAATCGCTCAAATTGATGATGAACTAGGCCGCCTCGAGCGCGCACGAGACTTTCTCGCGGCAGCGCTTGCTGGCTCCCGAAATGATTCGAAGACTGCTTCGGCAATTGCCTCGTTGAAGCGGGTAAAAATAAAACTCCGCAGGAAGAGCCGCGAGCAACCAGCCGTGGCAGCCGCTCCTGCGGCAACTGCATTGCTGAGCCGGCCCCCCGTTGCTCCCGCTCCAGTGCCGCCACGAGAGGAGCCGCAAGTGCGGCGTGTTCCTCCGAGGCGCCGGATGGAACGGCGGCATATGCCACCCGACCGGGCAGGCAAGTCCGGCGCAGCGTTGAGCGGCTCCGTGCCTACTGGCCCAGTCGTAGTTTCTGCGGACGAAGCACGTAAGGTGCAGGAACGGGCCGTGCTGTCTCCTCCTCCGCCGATCGTGGCTGAGCCTAGGCCGGAGATCGGTGCCGAGCGCAGCCTCGGTTCTCTGATTCAGGCGTTCGAGCGCAGAGCCGGTCTGAGCGGGTTAGAGACTCCGTAAGCAAAGATTCCGCTCCAAAGATTCCGCTCTAGGCAGGGAGTGCCCGCGCTCCTTACGTACACTAGAAAAGATGAAGAAGAGCCGCTCGCCGCTTTACGTCACCACTCTCATCGCGGGCGCCTTCTTCATGGAAATGCTGGATGGCACCATCATTGCGACTGCATTGCCGCAGATGGCGCACAGTTTCCATACCAGCGCAGTCAGCCTCAACATCGGCATAACCGCCTACCTGCTCACCCTTGCCGTCTTCATCCCGATCAGCGGCTGGGTTGCGGACCGCTTTGGCTCGCGTTCCATTTTCGCTGCGGCCATCGCAACGTTTACCCTCTCTTCGCTCCTCTGCGGCGTCGCGCACACGCTTACCCAGTTCACGCTCATGCGTATTCTGCAGGGTATTGGCGGAGCCATGATGGTGCCGGTTGGCCGCCTGATCGTGCTGCGCACCACGCCCAAGGCTAAGTTGACTGAGGCTATCGCTTACATCACCTGGCCCGGCCTCACCGCTCTGGTCGTGGGTCCGCCGCTCGGCGGTTTTATCACTACCTATGCCAGCTGGCACTGGATCTTCTTCCTCAATCTCCCCATCGGCATGGTCGCCCTCATTCTGACCCTGCTGTGGGTAGAGAACGTGCGCTCCGGGGAAAAGCATCCCTTCGATTGGCTCACCTTCCTGCTTGCCGGCTTTGCTTCCGCGGGGGCGGTGTATGGGATGGAGAAGCTGGGAAGCGAAGGTGTGCCGTGGCAAGTGCCCGGCCTGGTGCTCGCGCTCAGCGTGCTCAGTGGGGTAGCCGCCATTGTCGCGGCTCACCGCAATCCAGCCACGTCGCTCATCGATCTGGAGTCGATGAAGCTCAAGACTTATTCACTTTCGGTATACGGAGCAAGCGCTTTTCGCATCGCCGTCTCGGTGCTGCCGTTTCTGCTCCCGCTCATGTTCCAGATCGCCTTCGGGCTGAATGCCTTCCAATCTGGTCTTTACCTGCTCGCGCTTTTCATGGGAGATCTGACCATGAAGGCGTTTGTGATCCAGGCTCTGCGCCGCTTCGGTTTTCGCCGGTTGCTCATCGTGAACGGAATCATTACCGCGGGATCCATGGCCCTTTGCGCGTTGCTCAGTCCGGCCACCGCGACCCTGCTGGTCATCGCCATCCTCTTCTTTCACGGGGCCTCGCGATCGATGCAGTTCACCTGCATGACCACACTTGCCTATACGGAAATTCCGCACGACCGAATGAGCCGGGCCAATGGGTTCCTCAGCGCCGTCATGCAGCTCAGCTTTGGTATGGGCGTGGCCATTGGCGCCATCACCCTGCGGCTGATCGCTCACGCGCGCGGCCACTCAGCAGCTGCTCCGCAGTTGCGTGACTTCCACCTCGCGATGCTGGTGATGGCGGTGGTGGCCCTTGGCCCCGTCTTCGACAGCCTCGGCTTGCCACCGGATGCGGGCGCCACCACCAGCGGCCATCCTCAACCGCAGCTGGAAGTAAATCCCGTCTGAGCGCCAAGCGCGTTGAGGCTCAAGATGGCAGAATGATTCCATGTTTACTAGCGACGAACTAAAGAGGATTAGGCTGTTCAGCGTCCTCGGAGAAAGCGAGATTCTTCGCTGCGTGGCGAACGCCGCGGACGTGCGGCTTGCGCCAGGCGAATGGTTGATTCGGGAGGGTGAGCCGCCGTGGTTTTGCATCCTTTTTGAGGGCCGGCTGCGCATGGTGAAAGACGTTCTCGGCCGCCAGCAGGAGCTGTTTGAGTATGAATACCAGGTGGGTGATTTCTTTGGGGAAACCCCCATTCTGCTGGGCACCCAGGCACTGGTCTCGCTGCGGGCGGAAACACCCTGCCGCGTCGCCCGCTTCGACCGCCAGCAATTCCAGGATCTGATCAGAGACTCAAAAGAACTTAGCGCCATGATTCTGCAGACCATGAATGACCGGCTTAGGCGGGCGCAGAAATATGCAGCCACGGTTCCGTCCTCTCGGGTGCTCATCCTGGGCACGGAATACGACACAGACTGCCGGGACATCCGCGGCTTCCTTTCCTCCAATCGAATCCCCTATGAGTGGGTCGACCGCGAGCGCGAGCCCGAGCGGGTGCCATCGTTCCTGCCCAAAGATCTGGGTTGCCCGGCGGTGGCCATTGATGGAAAGCTTTTTGACCATACGCCTACGGTACGGGAGGTGGCAGAGGCCTTACAGTTGCAGACACAACCAAACAGCGACAGCTACGATCTGGTAATCGCCGGAGCCGGGCCGGCCGGTATGGCTGCGGGTGTGTATGGCGCCTCCGAGGGTCTGAAGGTGCTGATGGTAGAGCGCTCGGCCGCTGGGGGACAGGCGGGCACCTCATCGCGCATAGAAAACTATCTTGGCTTTCCCGAGGGAATTTCGGGTGAGGATCTGACCGGGCGAGCGGTGCGGCAGGCGGTGCGCTTTGGTGCTGAGATTGCCATGACTCGCTGCATTGAAAAGCTGGAGCCGAAGGATGGTGGTTATTCGCTGGAGCTCGATGGTGGACATCAGGTTTCAGCGCGCGCCGTGTTGCTGGCAACCGGCGTGGAGTGGCGCCGCCTTGCAGTGAATGGCGCCGATCGTCTGCTGGGACGGGGCGTGTTGTATGGAGCTTCTCGTCCGGAGGCCATCAGCGTAAACGGGAAGAAAGTCTTCATCGTAGGCGGCGGGAACTCAGCCGGCCAGGCGGCCATGTTCTTCTCCAGCTATGCTGCCGAGGTAAAGATGTTGGTGCGCGGTGAAGGGCTGAAGCTGAGCATGTCGCAATATCTGATCGGCGAAATCGCCTCTAAGGAAAACATACAGGTGGTTCCGTTTACCCAGGTGGTAGCGGTTGAGGGCGAAGAACATCTGCAGCGAATTGTGACCCTTGTTCGACCGCCTCAAGGGTGTGAGACGAATCTTACTTATGAAGCAGATGCCCTGTTTGTGATGATCGGCGCCGATGCCAGCACCTCGTGGTTACCCGGGGAGATTGAGCGCGATGCCCAGGGTTACATCTGCACCGGCCGCGACCTCACCACCTGGAAGCATCCGCGGGCGCCATTTCCGCTGGAGACCAGCCTGCCCGGAGTTTTCTGCGCGGGTGACGTGCGCCACAATTCCATCAAACGGGTATCCAGCGGTGTAGGTGAGGGTAGTATGGCGATCGCTTTTGTTCACCAATACCTGGCGCTGCAGGAGGCAGCAACGCGAACACCGACTGTTTAGGTGACCTGCATCAGATCTTAGTCCATCAGCTTGCGCGTCAGATAAACGTAATCTACTGCCTTGGTCTCTGCGGACTCTTTCAAGTTCGCTCCGGTTGCGTGGCCGCCTTCGATAATCTCGTAATAGAAAAATGGTTTGTGAAATTCCTCCAGGCGGGCGGCGAACTTGCGGGCATGGACCGGTCCGACGCGATCATCTTTGGTGGTGGTGAAAATCAAAGGTTCGGGATAATTCACCTGCGGCCGGAGCTGGTTATAAGGAGAGATCGATGCTAGAAATGCCCGCTCCTCCGGAACCGAAACCGAACCGTATTCGCCTACCCAGGACGCACCGGCCGCGATCTGCTCGTAGCGCAGCATATCCAACAAGGGTACGCCGATGATCACGGCATTCCACATCTCCGGATGCTGGGTGAACTCAACCCCCATCAGTAATCCGCCGTTGGAGTCGCCGGTGATGCCAAGTTTGCGCGGCGAAGTTATTTTCCGGGTTATCAAATCCCGTCCCACGGCTGCGAAGTCATCGTAGATACGTTGGCGGTGTGTTTTCAATCCCGCTTCATGCCAGGCGGGGCCGAACTCTCCTCCGCCACGTATGTTCGCCAGGACGTACACGCCGCCGCGTTCCAGCCAGAGCTTGCCTACGATGCCGCTGTAGGACGGCGTGTTGGCGACCTGGAAACCGCCGTACGCTGTTAGTAAGGTTTGGTTGTTGCCGTTGTAGGTTAGATCCTTGCGGCGCACGACAAAGTAAGGGACCATCGTCCCGTCCTTCGACTTAGCCTCTAGCTGCTCCACTACATCCTGCGAGGCATCGAATTGTGGCTTGAGCGATTTCGCGTTGCGCAGAGAATTGCTTACGGGATTGCCCAGCAACAGCGATGGCGGGGTGAGAAATCCCTGGGCCTCCAGGAAGAACTGATCATCAGCGCCGTCGACCGGCAAAATGTCCACCGTTTGGTTGTCAGGCAGGTCGAGCCTGGTTCGCGTCCATCCACTTGTTGGGCCCAGGCGATAGACATAAGCACGTCCCTGAACATGTTCGAGCGTGGTCAGCACCAGGTGGTCCCTGGTAGTTTGCACTTCCTGGGCAAACTCAACGGCGCTGGGAGTAAAGATCGGTGATGGTTTCAAATGCGCCGGATCCTGTCTCACTGCGTCCATATCCAGCGAGATAACGGATCCCTGCGGGAGTGTCTGATCCAATCCCTCGGGCTTCCAGTCCTCGTTCAACATGACGATGAGCTGGTTGTTGAGCAGGCCATCCACCTCTGCCTTACCTGGAATAGCGAGCTTCTTGTTGCCGGCGGCCGTCCAAAGGAAATAGGCGCCCTCGAAGGTGCTGACCTCCACGTGCATGAACGTGGCGTGGTGGCCCTGGCCGTCATGCAGCGTTTCCGGTTGGACGCCGATGTCGTTCTCGGTTGCGCGAAAAAGCTCCTTCGCCTGATCCAGTGATTGGCCTCGCTGCCACAGCTTTACCACAAAGGGATAGCCCGATTTCGTCATCGTGCCCGCTCCCCAGTCCCGCGCGGCCAGGAGCGAATCTTTGTTCAGCCAACTGACGGCTTGTTTGGAGTGCGGCAACACAAAACCACCGGCGACAAATTTGCTGGTTTTGAGATCGAATTCGCGCAGGGTTTCTGCGTCCTCGCCTCCGGCTGAGAGCGAAACGAGGCAGAGGCCCTTGCCGGGATACAGGCAATTCAAGCCGTTCGCTACCCACTCCTGCTTGTCCTGTTTGGCGAGCGCATCGTAGTCAATCACGGTTTGCCAGTGGGGCTGGTCGGTCAGGTAGTTGGCCAGAGTGGTGCGGCGCAGGATGCCACGTACATGCTGCGCATCCTGCCACGTGTTGTAGACCATTCCTTCTCGCAGCACTGGAATCGCCAGATGGTCGGGCGACTCGTACACTTTGAGTGCAGATTCCTGTAGGCCAGCAAAACGAGGATCGGTTTCCAGAACCTTGGTGGTGCGGGCATTCTGCGCCTTCACCCAAGTCAAAGAGCGTTCGCTGGAGACATCTTCCAGCCACTGATATTTGTCAGCCTGCTCCAGCGGGGAAAAGGTAGCCGGCGCAGGCGCCGAGGAACGGCAGCCCGCGGCCGCGGTCATGATCCCGATCATTCCTATAATCCCCAAGCTGATCGGGGCGAGACGCATTGTTTTTCTCCGGAACGGGAATTGTAGCAGCGCCGCGAAGCGGTTATCTGGCCAGGAATCGCGCCAGGCGTTCTATGCCAGACTCGCTTTGCTCCCACGGCTTGCCGGGGCAAGCGGGACAGGTCGCTTCGGTCGGGATGACACAAGGGGAGAGGTAGAAAAATAATTTTGGGGATTATTACAGTTTTTCTTGCGAGTTTACGCCTTAGTAAGTGAAGGCGGTTCGTGAGACGCCTCCCACAAGGAGAAACTACCATGCGCAGGTTAACGATGTTGAAAGTTCCCGCAGGCTTGATCGTCGCTGTTCTCGCCGTCGCTTCGTTGGCGCCGGCAGCCCAGGCACAGGATCAGGATACCGGATTTACAGCCAAAATGAAGGTGCCCTTCGCATTCGAAACCGCGGGGGGGAAACAGTTCGCTCCTGGCATCTACACTATCCGCATGAACGGCCAACAGACCATGCTGATTCAGGGAGCAACCTCTGGATTGGCGTTGACCCAGCTGGCGAACGACAGCCTACCGGCGACCAAGGGCAAGGCGGTGTTCACTCACTACGGCGACAGATACTTTTTGCGCGCTGTATGGGTCGCTGGCAATAATAGTCACCTTATCTGTGCCAGATCGAAGGCTGAACGGGAAATGGAAGTTGCGACCGGTAAAATGCCGACAGCAGTCGAGCTTGCTCTACTGCAGACAGGACGTTGAAACGTATGCGACCTCGAGTGCATCGCTACTGCTCCCGAGATGAGCAGTAGCGATGTTTATCTATACAGGCTCGGGTGGCGATGATCAGGATTTTCAAGTTCTGCTGAGTTCCGCCTGCAGCCAGGATCGGGCGAACTTCCAATCCCGCATGACCGTTTCCTGAGAGACTGCCAGCACTTCGGCCGTCTCTTCTACGCTGAGGCCGCCGAAGAAACGCAACTCGACTACCCTGGCCTTGCGCGGGTCGATTGCGGCCAGAGTGTTGAGAGCATCGTCCAAGGCGATCAACTCTGCCGACCGGCTTTCACCAATGTCAGGCAACTCATCCAGATCCACGCGCTCCGCGTGACCACCTCGCTTAGCGGTCACCCGCCCGCGCGCCTGGTCGA
The DNA here is from genome assembly GCA_035695685.1 of Acidobacteriaceae bacterium. Lineage (GTDB taxonomy): Bacteria > Acidobacteriota > Terriglobia > Terriglobales > Acidobacteriaceae > PALSA-350. The sequence continues at coordinate 9,301 of DASRRN010000436.1, forward strand.
GCAGGATGTGCCGCATGATCTGGGCCGACACCGCGAAAAAGTGGGCGCGGTGCTGCCAATCCACATTCTTGATATCGATGAGTTTCAGGTAGGCTTCGTGCACCAGGGCGGTGGCCTGCAGGCTTTGCCCTGGGCGCTCGTTCTGCACATGGTATCTGGCAATGCGGCGCAACTTGCGATAAACGTGCGGAGTCAGTTGCTCCAGCGCGCCCCGGTCGCCCGCAGCCCAAGCGCGAAGAAGTTGCGTAGTCTCCGATGTTGGATCGTCCATACAGTTCGAGTGGAAGCGATTATAGCTCTGGGCCTTGCTGGCAGGCGACAGAGCAAAGTAGAAAACCACCTTTAACCACGGGAACCGTGGTTTGCAGGACGTTTTAGTTGCGGTACGTTTGGCGCCGCCATATGATGGCAGTTATTCACCGAGCCATGCATGATTCCCGAGCGGTGGGAGCAAATCGAGGAACTGTACCACGCCGCTCGTGAGAGCGGAGCAGGCGTTCTGGCTGATGCCGACCCCGAGCTTCGGAAGGAAGTCGAAAGGCTTATCGCGCAGGACTCGGAGGACGGCAGCAAGCTTCTCGACCAACGGGCCGTGGACCTGATCGCCGATCCTGCTTCGAGCCCGGCTTTGCCGAAGGGGGCGCGGCTGGGGCGCTACTCGATCGTCGAGCCGCTGGGGTCAGGCGGCATGGGCGAAGTATTCCGTGCCCGGGATACGAGCCTGAATCGCGACGTGGCTGTGAAGGTACTGCTCCCGTACCTGGCCGGCGACGCGGAACGTGTGGCACGGTTCCGGCGCGAAGCGCGCGCCTTGGCCGCCCTCAATCATCCCAACATCTGCACTATTTATGAGATTGGCGAGCAAGACGGGCGCGTCTTCATCGCTATGGAGTTCCTGGATGGCCAGGACCTCTATCAGCGCATGGCTCACAAGCCGCTGCCGCTGGAAGCCGCGCTGACGCTGGGCATCGAAATTGCGGATGCTCTTGATGCGGCGCATGCGGCAGGCATCATTCATCGGGATATCAAGACAGCCAATATCTTCGTGACCAACCGCGGGCACGCGAAGATCCTCGATTTCGGGATCGCGAAAATCGATGGTCCAAGCGTCCGCAGCCATCGCCGCAACCCGGCAGTGAGCGAGGAACAACTCACCACTCCGGGTCTGGTGATGGGAACGGTGGCGTATATGTCGCCGGAGCTGGTGCAGGGCAAGGAACTGGATGCGCGCAGCGACCTTTTTTCCTTTGGCGTGCTGCTGTACGAGATGGTCACGGGTGTGCTGCCGTTTCAGGGTGAGAGTCGAGCGCTGACCCTGGCGGCGATTCTCCATGGAACGCCGGTGGCGCCGGTGCGGCTGAACCCCGACGTGCCGCCAATTCTGGAACACATTATCAACAAGGCGCTGGAGAAGAACAGCGAGCTGCGCTACCAGCATGCGTCGGAGCTCCGGGCAGATTTGAAGCGGCTGAAGCGGGACACGGATCTGGGCGTTTCCAGAGCAAGCGGGAGTTCCGCGAATCCGGCAGTATTGACTGCCGATGCGCCTGCGAGGACTGGGCCGAGAAGTCCGCTTTGGGTGTGGCCGGCGGCAATCATAAGTGTGCTCGCCGCCATCGCCATTGCGGGCGGCCTGTGGCTAAGGCACGGCGTCAAGCCCTCCTTGCCCGAAGCCAGACATATCAGTTCCTCGGGTTTTGCGCCGGCGCTTTCGCAGGACGGGAAATTGCTCACATACGCTTCGGGTGTGGGCGATGGGCCATCGCACATCATGCTGCAACAGACCGCCGGGGGCGAAGCCGTTCCGGTGACCTCAGGTTCTGACTCAGACAGCGAGCCCGACTTCTCGCCGGATGCAACCCACATAGCCTTTTACTCGACCCGAAACGGAGGCGGCATCTACATCGTTCCCACGCTCGGTAGCGAACCCAGACTGCTTGCTGCCGCCCCCATTGTGAATGCGCTCCACTTTTCCCCCAGCGGCGACCGCATCCTTTATCAGCAAAACCAGGAAGCATACACGGTATCTGTGAATGGCGGCGGGCCCGTCAGTCTGGCGTTGAATCAGGATTTCCGGGTGTATGGGGCACCGTTGTGGGCTCCCGATGAAACCAGGGTTCTGTTCTATGGGGTTCGCAGCCGGGATCAAAGCAAAGCGCCCAGCTGGTGGATCGCCCGCCTGGCCGCGAGCGACGCAACGCCGGTCCACCTTGCGGGAGCCGAAAGTAACGACCTCCCGTCAAGCGCCGCGCGCGCATGGGTGCGGGCTGGCAACCGCGAATCCATCGTCTACTCTGCCGCTTCCAGAGAAAGCTGGAAGTTCTGGCGCGTCGGCATTTCTCCCCGCGGCGTAATCGATGAAAAACCAGAACTCGTGGCTTACGGCAGCGGCTTTCTCGACGACGACGGCTCGGTATCGGACGACGGCAAACTCGTCTATACTCTCTCGTCCGGGGCCTTGTCCATATACCAGATCCCTATTGACGACAGCGGTCAGAAATTGGGTCCGACGCTCCAGTTACCTCTCCCCGAGAGTGGCGCACACGGCTCTCCTTCGGTTTCTCGAGACGGAATCTGGATGACGTATAACACCAGCCTCCCCGGCGACCAAGCCATCACCATTCGCCTGAGAAATCTGATCACCGGAGCCGATCACTTACTCGACGACAAAGATCGCAAAGGGTTCAGCAATGGAGAAACCTCGATCTCTCCCGACGGATCAAAAGTGATCTTCGGCCGCGACTGCAAACGGGGCGTCTGGCCCGACCACCCGGATGCCCCCTTGCCGTGCGGTTTCATAGTTGCAGCCTCGGGTGGGGAGCCGGAGCAGGTTTGTGAGCGCTGTACGCCGCGTGGGTGGTCCGCTGATGGTTCCGTAGTACTGTTCCAGAAATACGACCTGACTGACGTGAACAAGGATCGGATTGTCGCCGTCGATCTACGCACCAAAACGGAGCGCGATTTTCTAAGTCTTCCCGACAGACCGCTGTTCCACCCCTTCTTCTCGTGGGATGGCAAGTGGGTGGTCTTTAAGAAGCAATCATTGGAATTGTTGCCGCCTTCCCAGATCCTCATTGCGCCGGTGAGGAATGGCTTGCCGGCCGGCCGGGAGGAATGGATCGCGGTCACCGACGGACAGCATAGTGACGATAAGCCTCAGTTCTCCGCGGACGGGAACAAGGTCTACTTCACATCCACACGCGATGGGTTCCTATGCATTTGGGTGCAGCGGCTTGATCCCATCACTAAGCATCCGCTGGAGCCACCTTTCGCCTTCGAGCATTTTCACAACACGGCGGGCCGCTCGGCTGCTTCCATCCAGCAGTGGCCGGATCTCAGCGTTGGCCGCGACAAGATCCTCATTAACCTGCCACAGGTGCAAAGTGATATCTGGATGACGCAGATTCAGTAGTGGCGGACGCCTTTCTGGAGGGGATTAAAAAACATCTGGTCGGGTGTAAAAAACATGAAAAGATCGAAAAAGTCACAGGCTCTCAGGTGTAGAGCGCGTCAAAAAGGAGCTGGACCTAACGGATTGAGGTGAACATTCCGTCTGGACGACGTGACAAAATCGATTTACAGCAGCGCCGCGAAGCGGTTATCTGGACA